>JAQTXY010000148.1 GCA_028688535.1 Methanothrix sp.
TACTAAGGTCCAGTAGACTTGAAGGGACTCTCCAAGATCTACTAAATCCATCTCCAACCCCAAAAAGGTCCAAATTCCTTCATGACCTGCATATTCGGAGACTTTGCCAACTCTATATCATCGGCGAAAATTCTGAGTACAGCGATGTGCAGCGATTTCTCTTCAATCGGTTCGATCCAACGGCAACTGATGGCATAGGCAGGCCATTCATCGGCATAGATTCGCTGGTCGAAATGACCGTTACTGCCAGCGGCCAGTCTGCAACAAAAAATGGTGATGGCATCACGGTCGAAGAGGACTGGAAGCTCCAGGCCGGTTCGATCTCGGTGCAGATAGTTGCCTAATACTAATAGGATCCAATACAGCAGCCAATATAAGCACAAAGTCAAATCGCTAACTGGGGGATATGGGCGAGGTAGGCCCGGCGAACCTCTCCGGGGTCGATGTGGTAATAGATGTCTATGGCTTCCCTCATGGTATCGCCGCGAATCCATTTTACGAAGTCGCGCCTCATCCCCGCCCTAAACAAATGCGTTACGAGCCAATGTCTGCAACAATGAGGGTAAAACGCTCTGGGGATTTCTTCGAGCTCGGGTCATGTAGCCCGACCGCTTCGGCATAAGAGGTGGTGAGCCTCCATACAGATCTGGTCGCTATCCTGGAGCTATGGGAGCTCGGGAAGAAGCCGTCGTGTGCAGTCGTACAGCGCCTTGGCCGTCTATCTGCCATAGAATATAATTCGGTTAGAGCGTTTTGCCGTGGGTTTCAGAGTCAAGCAAGCATCGCGGCTTGATCGATTGATATAAGTTTATCTGGGCTCGCTGCCATTGTCTTTGTAGCGGGCCAAGTATCGGCGCTGGAAAGCAGTTATTGGATTTGTGTCTCGGAGCTCCTCATCAACTAAGTAGGCACAAAATTGGCTCACGCAGGAAAATGCCTTGGAGAGAGCGTAATAGGACACCCCTAGATCCTGCAGGCTTTGGAGGAAGGCCTGGAGGTCTACTTTGCCTGCATCGGATGCAGACACGCTCCTAGCGTCCATCAGGCGGCAGAACTCGCCCACATAGGTCTATAGTTCCAGATGCTCGTCAGTCCTCGGATTTTGAGGTCGGCCAGGAAGTCCGATAATAGTCGATCGTTATCGGTCAAAGGCCCACATCCAGGCGTCGACCTTTTGTCTCTGTGATCTCCTTTGCTAACATTGGGCCGCTATCTGGCTTGTCGGAGTCGTGCCGGTCCTTCTCAACCATCTCGAAGATATAGTCGCTTACACTGATAGATAATAATATATCCGTGAAAGCAGTTGATAATTCTGATGGGAATGCTGACAAAGTTGATAAAGACCGCAATTAGCGCTGTTCTGCTCAACAAAGCAATGAGGAGTGCCTTTTTAGCGGCATTGATAAAATCAGTGAAATGGACGCTTCAGCCATCGACAAGGTCAGGAATAATGGCATTTTTCGCTAAAATCGCAAAGGTGGTGCCTGGGTCAGCTCCAGGCAAGAGTAGCTCCAACCTTCTTTCAATTCTCTTGGAATTATTGCTCCTCCGATTTGCCAAACGAAGCGGTTTTCTGGGCCCTGCGGCACTCTCAGCCCTAGCTGCTCTATTGCTGGGCACATTAAGGGGAAAGGAGTATAATTCCGGCACAAACAGCAGAAGGCAAAAGGATCAAATCATTGATCACGATGATTACACCATCCTGGATGACAGGCATTGATGATAAATAGCAATCCGTTTATTCTCTTTTCATGACCTTAAAAGCCGTTGAAATGGTAGCTGAGCTCATGGCCCTTTCGGCACGCACCGCGCCCAAAGGCCGGGGCCAGGACTCCATTGTAATCAGAATTGTGACTGGCAAAGAGCTGGTGGAGCTTTCTAAGGAGCTTCGCCGGCTGGGCGAGGCGCGGGGCATCAAGTTCTTTCTGCGAGACGCCGGCAACCTGGAAAAGAGCGATGCTTGCCTTCTCTTGGGCAGCAAGGCCGCTGATAGCGTGGGCCTGGACTGCGGAGGATGCGGCTATAGAGCCTGCAAAGAGATGCATGAAGCACAAAAGCCGTTTAGGGAGAATGAGCTGGAAAAGCCCTTCCACGGCCCTAATTGCGTCATCAAGATGGCTGACCTTGGCATCGCTTTGGGCTCGGCTGCCAAGACGGCCAGCCTGCATAATGTCGACAACCGCGTCATGTTCACCGCAGGAGTGGCTGCCCTCTCCCTGAACTGGCTGGAGGGTTGCAGCGTAGCCTATGGATTGCCACTCAAAGCTTCGGGCAAGAGCATCTATTTTGATAGACCGGTCTGAAAAGAGCCTGAAAGAGCGGGTGTGTATTCTTGGCCAAAATGAAGATTAGAGGCGGGGATCTGGACCTGGTGGAGTATGAGTTCCAGCCCTTTCACTCGGGAGAGTGCATCCACACATTGGGATTTGAAAGAGACTACCATCTTTCGCCCTACTCCGGCATCGTCAAGGCGATAGCCCCCGGGCGTATTCATCTTACTGTGCTGGATATGAACCGATTTGCTCCAGATCGACCGGGCGGGGGAGGCGTGGGATTTGCCCTGCAGATATACTGCTCAGCCGAGGTAGAGTGCACCGCCTCAGGCCTTGAGATAGATTACTCACGTGAGCCCATTATCCGCCATTTCGTAGAGGTCTTTAGAAAGACGGTGCATTATGAAGGAGGCTTTAAGATTGCAGTCTTTGACCACGAAAAGAAGCATGTCGGCCTGGGATCAACCGGATCTGTGCTCTTGGCTCTGGGCCATGCCATGAACGCAGCTCTTGGATCGCCCCTCAACTCTGAACAGATTCGCCTGCTTATAGGTCACAATTATGTGGAGGAGACTGAGGATGGGCAGGTGACCAGCGGCTTTGAGACGGGCGTGGGCCCAGCGGCTGCCACCTACGGAGGCATGGTCATTACCGGCGATGAGCTGGCGCTGGCCTACCGCCACAGCTTTGCAGAAGGCAAGAACGTCTTTGTGACCATTCCTCCAACAGTCGTCTCTTCAGCTGGAAGAGCTGAATTCGACCTGCTTATGAACCGAGCCAGGAACCTGGATTATCAGGACCGAGAACTCAAAGCATATCTTCTGCTCATGGATCTTATCCCCGCCTTGGAGAGAGGTGACCTTTTAAAGATCGGAGATATTATCTGGGAGATAGAGTTTCGCGGCTCAAAGAGGGCAGAGGTAGAGCACCACGGCTTTGAGATCTACCGGCAGATGAGCCTCCTTCGCGAAGCCGGCCTGGAATTCGTGGGCATGAGTTCAGTAGGTCCATCCATTGCTATTGTAACCGGCCAAAGCCGTGAGGCGGTAGCAAGACTAATCGAGCCGTTAGGGTTGGAGATCGCCATTGAGACGAAGGTGAATAACGAGGGGCTGAAGATAATATTTCAGTAGGAGCCTTCGATTGTGAAGATCCTTCTCATGGGTAATCCCAACGTGGGCAAGAGCGTCATTTTTTCCCGGCTGACGGGAATCGATGTTATCTCCGCCAATTACCCCGGCACAACTGTGGAGTACACGGAAGGGCGCATGAAATTAGGCGAGCAGATGGCCACATTAGTGGATGCTCCTGGTGTCTATTCTCTGGACCCGACCACCCGGGTGGAGGAGGTCAGTCGCAAGATCTTCTTGAAGGGCGCGGATGTGGTGGTAAACGTCATCGATGCCACCAATCTGGAGAGAAACCTAAATCTCACCTTGCAGATCTTGGAGTGGGGTGTGCCCACGATCGTCGCCCTCAACCTCTGGGACGTAGCAACCAGAAAGGGCATTGAGATTGATGTAAAAGCCCTGGAGAAGGAACTGGGCGTTCCTGTGGTTCCCACGGTGGCAGTGAGCGGCCAGGGCATCCGTGACCTGGTGGTGGCTCTGGCCAGAGCAAAGACGCCCCAAGCCATTCATTTTGCTTCTCCGGACCAGAGATGGGCTCGCATCGGCGAGATTGCGGCCAGGACACAAAAGGTCACGCACCGCCACCCGTCCCTCTTTGACCGGCTGGAGGATATCTCCATCAAGCCGCTAACGGGAATTCCCATCGCCGTTCTGGCACTATATCTTTCCTTCAGCCTGGTGATTGAGGTGGGAGAGCTGCTACAACTGAGCATCACCGACCCGATATTCATCGCCTATTCTCAGTTTATTACCAGCGTCGTGGAAAGCCATATCAGCTCGCCATTACTGCGTGACATTCTGATTGGAACTTCTCCACAGCTGCTCAAGTCATTCGGTATCCTCACCACAGGCCTCTATATTCCGTTAGGTGTTGTTCTGCCTTTCCTCATTCCTTTTTACCTGGTGCTGGGCGTGCTGGAAGACATCGGCTACCTTCCCAGGCTGAGCATCATTTTGGATGCTTTCATGCATAGAATCGGACTGCACGGAGCTGCCATCCTGCCCTGCGTTCTAGGCATGGGCTGCAGTGTACCGGCTGTTCTCTCTGTGCGCATCCTGGAGTCACCCAAGCAAAGGTATCTGGCTGCCACCCTTATGACCATGGCTATCCCCTGCGCCTCGCAATCGGCCATGATCTTCGGCATGCTCGCACCCTACGGCCTGAGGTACATACTGGCTGTCTACCTGTCTCTTTTCACCACTTTTGCATTAACTGGCTTTCTGCTGCACAGGTTTATCGGCGGGGAGTCTCCTGAGATCTTTTTAGAGATCCCACCCTACCGCATGCCGAACTTGCTTTCGCTCTTCAAGAAGACCTTCATTCGCATACGCGAATTCTTGAAAGAAGCTGTACCCTATATCGCATTAGGCATGATAGTGATGAACTTCTTTTTCCTCTCCGGCTTGATGCACCAGATCGGGGAGACAATGCGACCGGTTGTGTCCGGACTTCTGGGGCTGCCGAGCGATGCTGCCACGGCATTGATCATAGGCTTCCTGAGAAAGGATGTGGGCATAGGTATGTTCGCGCCCCTGGATATGAATGCTGTGCAATTGACAATTGCCTCTGTGGTGCTGGCACTGTATTTTCCTTGTGTGGCCACGTTCATGGTGATGCTAAAGGAGCTGGGCGTCCTCGGAACACTTAAATCTGTAGCATTGAGGCTGGTTGCAGCGCTCTTGGTAGGAACAGCTCTTCACCTCCTTTTGGCTTGAGGCCGGGCAATTGGCAGCATAAGTCTCTGACAACAGCCAAACCGTACAAAAAATTTATAGGCAAAGAAAGGTGATTATTCTATGTGAGTTCAGAACAATTTAAATGATGAAATATTATGGAGAAAATATGAACGCCGCTTATCTTCTATTTCGGATTGCTATAGCCACACTTCTCCTTTGCAGTATATCATTGGGAGGATTGGACCAGTCCGGAAATTCTGGTGCAGAGAATCTGACTATTTCCGAATTCAATGCCCTCGTTCCTGCGGGTAATTTAGAAAGCTCTTTTGTTGACACCAGCGCGCCGCTGGCAACTTCAGGAGATGCTGGGACAGAGGTAGCCGCTTACACCGATCAGGCTCCTCCTATTGCTGATCTGAAGACGCTAATGCCCTCGGCAGTCCTTACCAATCCGCCCAGGTATATGTACTACAACGGGGACTATCTGGCTTGGAATGATTTTACCAACACATTTCCCACCAATAATCCAGGCTTATGGATAGAAAGAGCTGTTAGCTGGACGCTAT
>JAQTXY010000149.1 GCA_028688535.1 Methanothrix sp.
ATCCCTGCCACTTTCCAGACCAGGACTGCTCGCTTTGCTTTTGCCCATTTTATCCCTGCAAAGACAGCAGAACAGGCGGGCGAGAGGTGGACGGTGCCTGGTCCTGCCAGTCCTGCCGCATAATTCACATGTCCAATGTGGCAGAGATGGTCCTCGATGGCCTTATGAGGGGAGAGTCCATAGGTGCCGTCTGGAAAAATCTGGAGGCGCTGCTGTGAGGAGCAGGCAATGATTACAGAAAGCCTGGCCGTGTTTCTCCTGGCTATAGCCTTCGACATCCTCTTAGGCGAGATGCCGGCTAGGATTCATCCTGTGGTCTGGATTGGAAAGCTCATAGCCTTCCTGCGCTCCAGGGTTACGCCCAGCAAGGCGGGCGGAATTGTTCTGGCTTTAATAGTAATAGCAGCAACGGTTCTATCCGGCCACTTGATGGTTAGAGCGGCAGGATATGTTCCCCTATTGTCTCTGCTGGTCTCTGCTTACCTGCTCAAGTCCACCTTCGCGATCAAATGTCTGCTACAGGTCTCCCGAGATATCGGACTGATGATTGACAGAGACATGAATGAGGCCAAGTCGATGCTTCCTGCACTGGTGGGCCGCGATACCAGCTCTCTCTCCAAGAGTCAGGCCAGCTCGGCAGTGATAGAGTCGCTCTCTGAGAACTATGTGGACTCTATCCTCTCGCCCATTTTTTACTATCTTGTCTTTGCGCCCCTGGGCTATGGCCTCGAGGCTGCCTTAGCCTTCAAGGCCATCAGCACCATGGACTCCATGGTCGGCTACAAAACCAAAGGTCTCAAGGAGATTGGCTTTGCCGGAGCCAGGCTTGATGATCTGGCCAACTACATTCCCGCCCGCCTATCCATTATTCTCATCGCCCTGGCCCGGCCCGCCAGTGCAAGCACTGCTCTGCGCGCGGCGCTGCGCGATCACAACAAGACGCCCAGCCCTAACTCAGGCTGGCCTATGGCAGCCCTGGCCGGCGCTCTGCATATCCGCCTGGAGAAGCCCGGCTACTATGTGCTGGAGGAAGATGGCAATGAGCCGGATACCTCGGATGTGCCACGTGCCCTGCGTCTTATGCAGACCGCAATCGCTCTTACCCTGGCCGCGGCATTATTGGTCTTGTTTTTTGGACCCATTTGCAGCGACCTCATGCCGATATAATCTCTCGGCTCTTGGCTATTCGCGAAGCGGAATTGTGGAGGAGCATGGACGAGAAGACAGAGATGGCCCAGGAACCAGAGGAAACCGCCAAAACAGACATAAAAAACAAGGATCGGATTGAGAACTGTCTCTTGAGATTATGTGCCGTTATAAATGGAACTTGGAATGATATCCTGGCTTCAATTCAGTCAATATCATTCCTGAGAGAAACTGCGCTATATATCGATTGTACTATTCTTGCCATATGGAAGAGAAGAAAAACCGGCCGAAACAAAGGTAAGTATTGAATTATTAGATCGTATCAATTTTAAAAAAAAATGACGGATTGTTCTCGATCAATCCCTTCCACACGAGGGCGGCCTTTGGCCAGCTCCCGCGGCCTTCAGCTCGTTGCCAGATAGACTTTTACGTAGCTTGCCTTGAGATCGCCAGCCTTCGCAGGCAGCTCTTCAGCTTTGTTCTCTTTAGCCAGGCTCATTACCTCATCCAAGTTAGCCCTGATTGATTTGATTCCCGGCTCGCTGCTGATAGCCTCTACGGCTCGCAATTTTTCGTCTGCCTTGGGGTAGACTTCCAATACCATTGATGCGTCCTTATTATTGGCTGCATCTAATACTTCTTCCATGACATCGTGGAAATCAACCAATGCCACGCTGAGCGGCAGTAATCCATTGCGAGTAAGGATCTTCTGGAAGATCGGCCTGACCCCTTCAAGCATGCTGTGAACCTCTGTCAGGTTGCCGGTGTAGATGCCTTCCTTCACATCAGATATAATGGCAGATGCATTTGCCATATCTCCAGAAAACTGTTCATCAGAGGCAATTGCCGCAGGCCGATAATCCTTGTACTTCTCCTGGAAGACTGCCAGAGCAGATGTGAGGTTTTCGTATGAATTGATTGACTCGTTACGCTTTGCCTGTCCTGTAGCAAAGAGCGTCTCTTTGTAGGGATTATTGACCGAGTTGAAGTCCTCTAAAAAGAGACTATTATTAGTTTCCTGGGCGGCTTTTATGATAGAGACATTATCCAGGCCGCTGACGGGGCCTTCTGTAGGTTCTGATGCCATAGTCAATGACGAAATCAGACTCAATATTAATATTAATTTATACATAGTTATATCCAACCCAAAAGTTTCTATTAGCTTGAGCATAATATTATTTAACGATTTCGAAGATATTTCCTGGTGCTTGAAAGAGAAGAGAACAAAGACAATTCAGCATAATGTTTATCCGATTCGAGAGAAGAGTGAATGCAAATGGAAACTATGGGAGATCTCCTGGAGAAGGTTCGCGAGTTTGCGCTGCATAGCTTTACCAAAGAAGAGGCCCAAAAGCTCTTTGGCTGGAATGTGCGCGATATCGCCGTCAAGAGTGCCGAGAGCGACGAGAGCTATATTTACATTACCTTTGAAAACGGATACACTCTATTCATCAGGTATTTCCTCAATTTAGATCCGACTGAGACCGAGGACACCTGCGAGTTTACCTTTGGCCTCCTGACCGACCTGCGCTCTCGCATCAGATATGACGTTCATTATGCTGGCTACATACATGGCCAGGGATATATCCGGCTGCGCATCGCCGAAACCAAGAACCGAATGCAGCAAATGTTGCTGGAAGAATTTTATGTCCCTGCCCTAAAGAATATCTACAAGCCCATTATCCACAAGTTTGAGGGCTTTTATGGCCGGGACTTCTTCGGCGTGGAGGCAGAAAAAGCTCGCGGCGAGATATTTTATGCTCCAGTTCGCTCCAGAAGTGAACATAAGGTGGCTCACATCGGCGAAGTGATGGGACGATTGAATGAACTGGATCTTCTCCTCAAGGAGCCACAGATCAGACATGCCTTGGCGGAGAACGACCTGCAACTGAGTCTGTTGCCCTCCATGGTCTGGTCCGACCTCTAGTAAATCTCGTGATGCATCGGTAAAGATGAGGTCTCAGGTAGCTTTTCACGGTCATCTCTTTCTTTTTTCCCGAGCTGAATCTTTCCGCTGAGGCTTTCCGCATGGCAGGACAATTGCAGAACGCCGCCACAGACCTTTGCACTCTCATCATTGCAGCCAGCAGGCTCTTTATATCCCATCCTGCCTATGTCGCGTTCTCGAAGTGCTGTCATCTTCTCCGCTTGTGCATAATCTCCCTGGGCCAGGAAGAGATGGTTAAGATCCTGGTAAAGGATCAGAGAATCATGCATAGCCCCCAGACGGCTCATGGCAGCCAGCGCCTGCTGCAACTTGACCAGAGCTTCCGGATAATCTTTGACCTGCAACGCCAGCCTCCCTAAATTAGCGATAGCTTTGGCTTCTTCATAGGGGTTGGATAGCATTCTTGCTTGGGATAAAGCTCTCTCAAAGCTGCTCTGTCCTTCACGACAGCGGCCTTTTTTCAAATAGAGTTCTCCTTGCGCATTGCAGAGCGAAATCTTAAGAAGGGGATAATCGGTGCGAGATAATAGCGTCTGCGCCCTGCTGAGATAGAATTCTGCCTCAGCCAGCCGCCCCTCCCGGACCAGGAACTGCGTCCTGGATACATATCCCTCGCATAGATCGGGAAGAGCTTCCAGCTCCTCTTGGAGATCGATGGCTTGACGGAAGTGATCTTCAGCCTCTAACGCCAGGCCCTTCATGCCAAGGATGGTGCCCAGATTAAGCCTTGCCAGTGCAATGCATGGCGCAGCATCAAGCCTCTGAAAGATCTCCAGGGCCTCGCCTAAAAGGGCTAAAGCTCCGTCTAAATCGCCTTTATCTTTATAAACCAGGGCCATATTGAACCGGATCTGAGCCTGGTTGTAGATCTCCCCTACTGCTGAAAAAAGTTGCAGGCTCTCCTGGTAGCAGGAAAGGGCAGACTCCCACTGGCAGCGATCCGCCAGAGAGCCGGCCAGTGCACTGAGCACCTCTGCCTGACCGGAGAGGTCTCCTTGTTCTTTCAACTCACCAAGCTCCTTGTAGTAATCTTCGAGATCATCGGGAATGTCGCTTCGGCCAGGGTGTAGCATGTCGATATTGGACTGCATCTCCGCAGCGCCTTGCCGATCTCCCAGGCGCCTGCAAATCTCCAGTCCTCTTAAGAAGTGTTCCTTTGCCAAACTGCGCTCACCTCTGCGAAGATAGAAGTTGCCTAAGTTGCCAAGCACCTGCGCCGCTCCGGCCATATCTTCCATCCTCTCGAAGAGATCCAGGCTCTCCTGGTAGCACTCTAATGCCTGGGGCCAATCACCTCTCTTGTAGCATAGGCTGGCCATATTGCTGAGGACGGATGCCTGGCTTTTGTCATCACCCACCCTGGCAAAACCATCGCGACTCTGGCGGTAGCTCTCAAGAGCGGCCCTCCAATCGCCGCGCCGGTAACAGATATTCGCCAGGTTGTTTTTGGCGACAGCCATGGAATACTCGTCGCCCAGCCGCTCCAAAATTGTCAGGCTCTCCTGATAGTTTTGCAGAGCATGATCCCATTCACCCAGGTCTGCCTGCAGATTTCCCCAAGAGCATAATACAGCGGCCAAAGCCTCCGATTCTCCCTGGGAGCGAAGGGCATCCAATACCAGTACATAGCTGGCCTCTGCCTCTTGCCATAGACCGAGTCGGAGGGATACATTGACCAGGCCATCTAAAGCTGCGGTCATGACCGGGGAGTCCTCCTGCTTTATTCCCTTCCTGAGGCTGTCCTGAAAATACATCATGGCCTGCTTTAGCTCACCTTTCTTGGCCTTGGCCCCGGCCAGGCCGAGTAGCGACTTTCCTTCGCTCCTCTGGTCGTTCATTTCTCGGAAGATCGCCAGGCTCTGCTGGTACGTCTCCTCCGCCTCTTCCAGCTCGTCCTCCTGGTAATAGGCCGCCCCCAGATTGGCCAGAGTTGCGGCCATGCCATGCAGGTCATTTTGAGCGCGTTTGGCATCCAGACTTAAGTTGTAGCATAAAATGGCCTTTTGGGTGTCTCCCAGATCTGAGTGCAGATTTCCCAGATTGTTTTGCGCCAGAGAAAAGCCGTGCAGATCTCCCAGATCTTCAAAAGCCATAGCAGCCTGCTCATAATAATCACGGGCAGAATCCCATTCGCCCTTACACTGAGCGGTCAGACCCAAAGAGAGCTTGATGCCGGCTTCTCCAGCCATATCCGTCCCATCTCTGACCTCCAGGCTCTTTTGCAGGAAATCCTCAGCGAGAGAGAACTCGCCCTTGCTCTGGTAGACAAGGCCTAAATTAGCCTCTGTCTGGGCCTTGCCCTGCTCATTGCCTAGCTGCGAGAAGATATCTAAAGCACAACCGTAGAAGTTGAGGGCATCGTCGTGCTCCCCATTTAAATGACATAAGCTTCCTAAATTAGAGAGCGCTTCCGCCGCAGACAAGCATTTTCCGTTCTGCATAAGCAGATCTGCAGCCCTCTGAAAACAAGCTCTCCCAGAGCAGTACTCGCGCCGGTCAGCATGAATCAGCCCCATGCAGCTATATGCATCGGCAATTGCATTGTGATCAT
>JAQTXY010000150.1 GCA_028688535.1 Methanothrix sp.
GGGCAAGATTCCGACTGACGTCAACGCCCTCGGGGTCGATTTGCTCTCACTTTCCGCTCACAAGATCTACGGTCCCAAAGGCGTGGGAGCGCTCTACATCCGCAAGGGCACGAAACTGGAGAGCATTGTGCAGGGCGGAGGGCACGAAAGAGGCCTGCGTTCGGGAACGGAGAACGTGGCAGGTATCGTGGGCCTGGCAGAGGCGGCACAGCTTTGCAGCGAGAGCATGGGCGCAGAAGGGCCGCGGCTGAGCAAGCTTTGCGACCGGCTGGCGGCCCTGGTCCTTGGTCGGGTCAAAGATGCCTGGATCAATGGAACCATGAAGAGAAGACTTCCCGGAAGCCTAAACTTCGGCTTTTCCTATGTGGAAGGCGAATCGCTGCTTCTCTACCTCGGCTACAAAGGAATCGCCGTATCCACGGGATCGGCCTGCTCATCTCACAAGCTGGAGCCTTCCCACGTCTTGCTGGCGCTGGGCCTTAAGCCGGAAGAATGCCACGGCTCTCTGCGGATCACCATGGGCCGGTCGAATACCGAGGAAGAGGTGGACTACGTCGGAGAGTGTATAGTCGAGGCTGTGGAGAGGTTCAGGGGAATATCGGCTCTGGGCAGGATATAGAACGATAGCCTGATCGCCTGGAAGGCTTGTTCTTTCTTCTTGCCATTTTATAATTTTTTTGCAATGACTGCAAATTCATTAGCTTGCGGATCATAAGCTGAGCCCGCGACATCTGAAAATATCTCTTCAACAGCAAATTTACATCCTGCAAGCTCTTTCTTCAGGTCATCCGGACTGAAATATTGTAGCCAATTATAGACAGTCCTTGTGCGATCTGCCTCAAAAAGCGAATATTTGTCGAGGACCATACTCTCTTTCTTGTACTTGAAGGTATTCAAAAACCCGTAGTACTTATTCGGTGACCAGAAGCAATTGAGCATGTTAGCTTCATACATTGCAGTCTCTTCCCTTTGCAAAAACGCGTTCATTGAATAAACATCAAGGAGAACACAACCACCAGGCTGCAAAAGCGTATGGAACTTGGTGAGCATCCTTTTTCTCTGCGTAGGACTTAGAGCACAAAAATCGCACATGATCATTAATATGAGATGAAAGCGATTATTTGTCTTAAAATCCAGGTAGTTCTGATTTATGTATTGAATGGACAGCCCTTCTTGGGTGGCTGCTTCTTGTGCATACTGAATCGATCTCTTCGAGAAATCAATTCCTGTAACCTCCGCTTGCCTTCGAGCCAGCTTTGTCGTATATAATCCCGGCCCGCAACCAAAGTCGGCGATCTTTGTCCCTTTGCCCACGCGGAAATAAGCGGTTATCCATTCAACCGATCTATCGATAAATGCCGCTTTTCGGGAAGAAACGTCTATTTCGGGATTTAGATGGAATGATAGCATTTGCTCAGACGTATACTCATCTGCCCACAGATCGTCTGCCGTGTAGAACTCAAACGGTTCTGGACGCGTGTTTATTTTTTCAAGCTCTTCAAATAGCAATTATTTGACCTCGCCAAGAGATTCGGACTTAGTGTTCGGCAGCCTTTCTGGCAGCCACCGCGATGCCCCGCTTGATCTGGAGCATCTCTTCAGGCGCAAGAATGGCAGTTCCCGTGGCCAGCAACCGATCCTGGGCGTCTACAACCAGCACCTCTTCCCCCGCCCTGATCTCCGGATCCACTGACAAAACGTGTTTTGCAAAGAGGTTGCCTCCTTTGGCCACAAATGGCGCGGCATCTTCCATTGCTACCACCCGGAGGCGGGGGCTTGGCAAGATAGAATGCAGCCTTCCTGCCCCCAGCATGCTGAGCGTCAAGAGGTTGTCGCTGGCTCGAACCGTGGCGATCCGCTCCTTTCCGGAATAAAGATATCTCAGCCGGCGCGTTTTGGAGAGGCTGTAGGTTGTATCATCAGGAAAGAGGGCCTCCCCGGCACCTCTGCCAAACTGATAATCAGCTATAATCCTGGCACGCTTTAGCATCTCATGTCCTTCCGGCAACATCCTCTGGCAGCGTACCATAAAGAGTTATGGCTTGAGGGCAAATCCTGCAAGGAAATGGCGTTATTACCATAATCTATTTTGCTCTCCTCATTGCATCTCCTCCAATCCTGATAGCATGACAATATACTGGTGATTTGATTTGAAGCCTTTAAGCGTTGAAGATCCCGAAGTCGCATCCGCGATCCAGTCCGAGCTGGAGCGGCAGCGAAATAACATAATTCTGATCGCCTCTGAGAATTTCGCAAGTAGAGCCGTCATGGAGGCCCAGGGCTGCGTAATGACCAACAAGTACGCGGAAGGCTACCCTGGCAAACGCTACTACCGCGGCACAGCCTGTGTGGATGTGGCTGAAAATCTGGCTCGCGAGCGCTGCAAAAAGCTCTTTGTCGGCGCAGAGCATGTCAATGTGCAGCCGGTGAGCGGCACTCAGGCCAATATGGCAGCTTACTTTGCTGTCCTCAAGCTTGGCGACACCATCATGGGCATGAATCTGGCCCACGGAGGCCACCTCTCGCACGGCAGCCCGGTCAACTTTTCGGGCAGGATGTACAAGATCGTGCCCTACAGCGTCTCGCCCGAGACAGAGATGCTCGACTATTCGGAGATGGCAGCCATTGCCAGAAAGAATAAGCCGCAGCTGATAGTGGTGGGCGCCTCCAGCTATCCCAGAACTATCGACTTCAAGGTCGTTCGCGAGATCGCCGACGAGGTAGGTGCAAAGGTCATGGCTGATATCGCCCACATCGCCGGCCTGTGTGCCGTGGGCGCGCACCCAACACCAGTGCCTTATGCAGATATCGTTACCACTACTACTCATAAGACCCTGCGCGGACCGAGGGGGGCTCTGATTATCTGTAAAGAGGAGCTTGCTTCCGCCATTGATAGATCTGTCTTCCCAGGCACCCAGGGCGGACCTTTTATGCATGCCATAGCTGCGAAAGCGGTGGCCTTCAAGGAGGCACTGACACCCGAGTTCAAGGAATACCAGTTCCAGGTGGTCAAGAATGCTCACGTCCTGGCGGACAGACTACTGGAGAACAAATTCGATCTGGTCTCAGGCGGCACAGACAACCACCTCATGATGGTCAAGCTGATCAAAGAGGGCATCACCGGCAAGGTCGCTGACGAAACCCTGGAGAGAGCGGGCATAACCCTGAACAAGAATATGATACCCTTCGATCCGGCCACGCCTTTTGTCACCAGCGGCATTCGCATCGGTACACCCGCCATGACCACCAGAGGAATGAAAGAGACGGAAATGGTGAAGATTGCCGATATGATCACCTCGGTTATTCGGGATATTAAGAACGAAGAGACAATAGCTGATGTTCGCAGGCAATCCAGAGAGCTGTGTTCACAGTTCCCGCTCTATCCGGATCTGGCTTGATTAATATGATAATCGATGGAAAAGCTCTGGCGGCAGAGGTTGAGGTCGAGACCGCCCAGAGGGTCAAAAAGCTGGCAGAGAGAGGAATTGTGCCCGGCCTGGCTACAGTGCTGGTGGGCGAGAATCCCGCCTCGCAGATGTACATCAGGCTCAAGCATTCCGCCTGCACCAGGGTGGGCATTCGATCTAAGAACGTTGTTCTTTCTGAGAACAGTTCTGAGGAAGAGCTCATCGCCAAGATCCAGGAGCTCAATTGCCGTCCGGACATAAACGGCATTCTCCTGCAGCTGCCTCTGCCCAGAGGCCAGAGCCCCCAAAAGGCCATGATGAGCATCCTGCCTGAGAAGGATGTGGACGGATTTCATCCTGTGAACATGGGCGCCCTTCTTTTGGGCGCAGAGCGCCTGGTGCCCTGCACCCCGCGGGGCATCATCTTTGCCCTGGAAAAGCTGGGCAAGAAGCTGGAGGGAGCAGAAGCCGTGATTGTGGGCCACAGCAATGTTGTCGGAAAGCCCATTGCAGCTATGCTTCTCAACCGAAACGCCACAGTTCAGGTCTGCCACGTCTTTACGAAGGACCTGGCCGAGCACACCAAAGACGCCGAGATACTCATAGTAGCTGCAGGCGTTCCCGCCCTGATCAAGAAGGAGATGGTCCGGCCCGGAGCCATCATCTTTGATGTGGGCATCAACCGGGTTGGAGACAAGACTGTTGGCGATGTGGACTTCGAGAACGTGAAGGATATCGCCTCCGCCATAACCCCGGTTCCGGGCGGGGTAGGGCCGCTCACAGTGTCCATGCTGCTCTCCCAGACGGTGTTTGCGACCGAGAGGCAGGCCAGGTAAGCAGAAAAAGGAACCGCAGGGAATGATAGATGAGTCGACAATTGGCCAGGAGATGTCTTGCTTATGAACTCATTGAGATTAAGTAAGGCTCTCCTGGTGGTTGACGTCCAAAATGATTTTTGCCCTGGCGGCGCTTTGGGCATCAGCGGGGGTGAGAGGATCATCCCCTTTCTTAACAGGTACATCAAGTATTTTGAGAGGGAAAATCTGCCGATTTTTGTGACCAGGGATTGGCATCCTAAAGTCACCAAGCATTTCGAGCAATTTGGCGGAGTATGGCCTGAACATTGTGTCGAAGAAAGTTATGGTGCCCAGTTTCATCCAGAGCTTGAGTTTCCCAAAGAGGCTCTGGTGATGTCCAAGGGCATGGACCCGGAAGAAGACAGTTATTCGGCCTTCCAATCCACGGATTCAAGCGGAATGGCTTTAGCGAATTTATTGAAAAATTTGGGAGTTTCGCAGATCTATATCGGCGGGCTAGCCACGGATTATTGCGTTAAATATTCCGTGCTGGATGCGCTTAGAGGCGGACTTGAGGTATTCATACTGATCGATGCCATCGCCGGCGTGAACCTGCAGCCGGAGGATTCAAATGCTGCTTTAGAAGAGATGGTTGGTTGTGGCGCTAAGAAGACATTTCTCCGAAGAATTTTTTCGGAAATGATTGCGCGATAAAAACCGTTGTTCTTTTTTACTCTCATTTCATCCGTGCGTTAGCTGTGTTTGCTGCCGATAGGGTTTAGTGCCGTGGAGCTAACCGATTTCTCACGCAAAGACGCGAAGGTTAATAAACGCTATCGTGTGCCAGTGGCGGACGTGATGCAGGCAACGCGAGATGCCAGGATCCAGCATATACGAATTGTCTAAAGAACTGGGATGGTCAAGCGGCAAAGTATACGGATCTGTTCGGCGAGGAGAAGATCGGACCTTCTCCCCCCGAAGCTTGCGAGACTGTTACTCACACCTTCGGCTCCAGCCTTCTTCTCACCGATTCGGCATGCGCCTTCAGGCCTTCCGCCTCGGCCAGAGTGGTAATAGTATCCTCCAGCCCCAGCAGCCCTTCATCGGTTATCATCTGCACAGAGATCTTCTTGGTGAAGTGGTCCACATTCAGCCCCGAGAAGGTTCGAGCATAGCCGGAGGTGGGAAGGACGTGATTGGTGCCGCTGGCATAGTCGCCTGCCGCTACGGGCGTGAACTTGCCCAAGAACACGCTGCCAGCGCTACGAATGTGCCTGAAGACGTCCATTGGGTCCCGGGTGATTATTTCCAAATGTTCCGGCGCAAAAGCATTGCAAAAGTCCAATGCCTCGTCCATGTCAT
>JAQTXY010000151.1 GCA_028688535.1 Methanothrix sp.
GGCCTATTACTGGATATCGGATCGCAAGGAAAAGACCATGAACCGACAGATACGCGGTTTGAGCGGTCCCGGCCAGGAATCGATGCTAAAGGAGAAAGAGGCCTTCCCCCGGCAGCTTCAGATAACCGAGGCGGCGGCAGGGCATACCGAGGCAGACGAGAAGGATCTGCAAATTGAGCAAGGAGATGATGAGGAAAGCCCTGGAAAAATGCTCGCCAAAATCTTTGTGGACTTCCGGGAGAGAGAGATGGCAAAGCTTCTGGAGGCTCTGGGCATCGAGGTCACCGTCAAGAATCTGGAAGTGGGAGACTATGTGATCAGTGATAAAGTGGCAATCGAACGCAAGACTGCCCAGGATTTTGTGGCCTCGATCATCGATCCACAAAGAAATTTATTTCGCCAGATGGCGGATCTGGCCAGGACTTATGATAGACCGGTCTTGATTTTAGAGGGCAGGGATCTTTACACCTCGCAGATGAATGCCGCATCTATCCGCGGAGCTATGATCTCTGTGGCAGTGGACTATGGTGTTCCCATCATTCCCACGGAAGACCGGGATGAAACTGCCTCGGTTATTGCCCTGCTGACTCGTAGAGAGATGCGAGAGGGTCGTGAGCCCAAGGTGCATGGCCACAAGACTGCCAGGACGCTTAAAGAGCAGCAGGAGTATTTGGTATCGGCCATTTCCAGTGTTGGGCCTACGGTTGCCAGGAATCTTCTCAAGCACTTCGGGTCTGTTGAGAAGATCATGACAGCTTCATCTGAGCAGCTGCAAGAGGTAGAACTAGTGGGTCCGAAGATCGCACAGCGCATTCGCGAGCTGGTAGGCGGGGAGTATAAAGGATAGGCAACAATCATCTCATATGCAGCACGGTCAGGATCATCCGTTTCAGCTCCTCTTGGGGGTAATTGCCCACCTGCATGGCCACGAGAGTGCCGTTCTTGAAGACGAGCAGGGTTGGAGTTCTTGATATGCCAAATTTGCTCATCGTAACTGGATTTCTGTCGATGCAAAGCTTCGCGAATACGATCCTGCCCTTAAATTCTTCCGCCATTCGGTCTATCTTTGGCTCGATAAGCTTGCAGGGCGGGCAGCCGATCTCCCAGCAATCCAGTACAAAATTTGGATAATTGCTGATTGCTTCTTGCAGAGTATCGTCATTAACGACAACTGGGGCCTCTGGAAACGCCGATGCCAGCTCTGAGCTGTTGCCGCCCGTCTGCCCTTCAAGGGGGGCCGCCTGGCAGTCTCCAGTCATGATCAGGGGCAGCAGACAGATGATCGCAAGGGCCACTAATGCTGCATTTCTATTGACTGAGTCCATCATTCCTATCTACCAACATGAAAATACAAGAACATATCTCTGCAAAATTTTATATCTATTTGCGTGCCAGACATTTAAGCAGAAGCCTCATTGAGGAGGATTGATCGAGATGGTCATGCATCAGTCCATGAACCTGACACCGGCAGAATCATTGATGCTCCTAAGCCCTGAAAATGCTCCCGGCAAGAAGATGATCAAGTTAACATTTGCTGATCTCATGTTGAATGGCGTCATTAGGGCCCATATTCAAGACGAAAAGCAATTTCTGTTTAAAAGAAAGAGAATCTATATCAGTCGAGAAAAGTCAGGTTCAAGTCTGCGTCTTAAGCCCCATGAGAAGATTATTCTGGATCATTTGCACAAGACCGAACGGCTGAATACTCTAGCTAAAAATTTTTATCAATCCGTGGGCAGTTTAAAGAATTACGCTCAGGAATATTTGCGTCAACCTCTTTATGAGCAGGGCTATTTCCAGAAAGAGGAGAGAAAGTGGTTATTGTTCATTCCTCATACAAAATTCTTACTGACTGAGAAGGGCCTGGAAGCCCAGAAAAGAATAAAGAGCTTGCTTGAAGACGGAGACAATCTGGAGAGCTGGGTTAAGTGTGATCCAGGTCGGGCCAAAGCTTATCTCTCCGTGTGCGGCCCAAATGTGCTGCTATTGGAGCAGTATGATTTGTCAGTCATCGAGGAGTGGAGCCGGGCTTTGGCCAAGGAAGAGAGTAAGCCATACGATCATTATGCTCATCTCTGGTATGGCGGCTTCCGGCATGTCCATGTATCAAATGATGACCATGATCTCTTGCATCCAGAGGATTTGGGCATATTGGACTGCAGTGATATGGACTTTGGCTTTAATTTTGAAGACATTGATTTCGATATTCTAGGCAGCTTTGATTCATTCTCAGACTTTGACTCTGCCTTAGACAGCGACTTAGGAGGAGGCGGTGGCGATGGTGGTGGAGATGGCGGAGGAGATTGATAATGCGATTCGTTATGCTTTTTTTTATGTATTTTCATGTCGCCTGAACCTGAAATCAGGAAGCTAGACCGAAAGGTATATCAAATAATCATTCCTCTGGCAAAAGGCTGCTTATCGTCCAATCAATTGAGTTTGATGGGATGCTTTGCAGTAGGGTCGATTCGAGGAATCGATGCCAAAGGTAAGTGAGTTAATATGGAAAGATATGGAAGCGGCAACAGAGGCGGCTTTAGAAGCGGCCCAAGAGAGATGCACGATGCCACCTGCGCTGAGTGCGGAAAGACATGTCAAGTTCCCTTCAAGCCCGATGGCTCCAGGCCGGTCTACTGCAGCGATTGCTACCAGAAGCATAGGCCAGCCAGACCACCCAGAAGATACTAATTACTTAATGGGTATAAATGAGTCAGGGTTGATCAATTAACCCTGTAGCAGCTATTTTTCTTGAATGTTATTAATATTAAGATTCGTCAGAGATCGCAGTGAATATATACGTAAACAGCAATAAAGAATTGATGCACATTGTATCAGGTGCCACCCGAATAGTCCTCTTTTCTGCTCTCTTGATATCTATCTTTGCCGCTTGCTCTTCATCATCTTCTTGGGACAATGCTTCTGAAAGAGCAAACAGAACTGATAAAGGATTTGCAGAGGTTGAGCTCCTTTTCTGCAAAGGGCAAAGCATCCTTCCTGTGCTGCTGACTACAGGGCAGATAGACGGCTACGTGGCCTGGCAGCCTTATCTGGCTCTGGCTGAGAAGAGCGGCATAGGAAAAGTCGTCGCCCTCTCTCGAGACTTTCCGCCATACGGGGCATGGCACAATCATCCTTGCTGCGTTCTGGTCGCGAGCAATGATATCTTGCATAATTATCCAGATATGGCTATGGCAGTGAGCGTAATTCTTCTCACCGGAGGCGATTATGCAGAGGAGCATCAGGAGGCTTTGTCAAAAATCACCGCCGATTGGCTTATGGGAGATCGAGATTATTTGCTGGGTAGCCATATCATTTCTCCAATTAGCTTGTTTAATCAATCTCTCTCCACTTTTGTGTTCTCTTCAGAGGTAAATGAAGATTGGAATGCTTCTGCTCAAATCCTCGTCGATAGGATGGGGGATATTCTCAACACCATAGATGATGGTAATAGCACTCTGCACAAGGGATACAATACTCAAGTGTTGGAATTTATGGACTTAGGACCTTATTATAGGGCGGTTAAATGGATTGCATCGCAAGGCAAGGCATCATCTTATCTTTCTAATAGTAGTAAGCCTGAGAATAATCTCATCCGAATCGGATATCTCATGATCGATCATCAGGCACCCCTCTTTGCTGCTGTCAAGAACTGGCGATATTTCCAGAAGAGATACGGGATTGCGCTAAAGCCGGCCCTGGACCTCAAGCGGCCTCGATATCTGGAGTTGATGATCAACGGCCAAAAAGCAGCCGATGTGGAGCTCATATCCGCACCTACCGGACAGAATCTTATGACCTTGATGGAACAAGATAACCTGGATATGGCCATAGTAGGCATAACTCCGGCCATCGGATCAATCAGCCTGGGCTGTGAAGCTCGAATTATTCAGCCGGTGCAAAATTTAGGCTCGGGTCTGGTCCTGGCAACCGCAACCAGAGCCGAAAAATGGGATGATTTTGTATCTCTGGCTATAGCCTCCTCTGCCCGGGGCAGACCGCTCAAGATCGGGGACCCGGATTTGGGGACCATTGCAGACGTAATATTCCAGGATGCACTGAGAGTATCCGGCCTGCAGGGCGTGAGAGCATCAGGAACCTGAAGGCAAATTCCCATCAATTGGGGTGATTAGAAATGTCCTTGGCGACAAATCGAAACATGAGAAAGCTGATCCTTCCCATCAGTGTAGTCCTGATCTGGCAGGCTTTAGCTCTCTATGTTAATAATCCATTCGTGCTTCCCACTCTTGACGCCGTCCTCTCTGTTCTTTTCAAGCCGACGGCAGACCTCCTGGGCAGCGGCTCTCTCCTGGAAAATGCCAGAGTGAGTCTGGTCAGAGTGTCACTGGGATTTCTCCTAGCCGCTGTTCTGGCGGTCCCTTTAGGCTTGGCAATGGGCCGCTGGGAGGTGTTTAAAGACATCTCGGAGGGCCTGATCTCAGCCCTGCGGCCGGTGCCGCCACTGGCATGGGTACCTCTGGCCATGGCATGGCTGAAGATTGGTCTGGCATCTGTGGTCTTCATTATCGCTCTAGGTGCGTTTTTCCCAATTCTGCTCAGCACCTCACAGGGAGTTAGAGGGGTTAAGCGATCCTGGCAGGAGGCGGTCTACATGATGGTTTTGGCATTGCCTGGATGTGCGTGGTGGCAGCGGAGATGCTGCCAGGCACCAGTTCCGGCCTCGGATACCTGATCATGTATGCTTACGGCTGGGGACAGATCCAGGTGGTAGTGGCAGGCATGGTGGCCATTGGCGTCCTCGGCATACTGATTGACCGCTTTTTCATCGTGGTGGAAAGAAGATGGTTCTCCTGGAGGGCATACGAACGATGATGCTGGAGCTTGCGGGAATTACAAAGGAATTCAATCAGGGAAACGGCAAGAAAGCTGAGCTTTCCGGAGGAATGCGCCAAAGAGCGGCGGTGGCCAGATCCCTGGCCCTGGAACCTTCCTTCCTGCTCATGGACGAGCCTTTTTCCGCTCTTGATCCTCAGACCCGAAAGCAGATTCAGGAGGATATAATTCGCATCCAGGAGAAGACCGCCAAAGCCATAGTGCTCGTCACTCACAGTGTGGAGGAGGCGATACTTCTGGCGGACAGGCTGGTGATCCTGAGCGCTAACCCGGGCAAGGTCAAGAAAATATTGAAGATAGAGCTGGTAAGGCCAAGGGAGGGCATGAGCAGGTCATTTCTGGAGATGAGGAAAGAGGTTCTCGAGCTACTGAGCGAGAGATCTCTGTAAAGGATATGGCCACCTGACCCTTTTGCTCCTCTTGCCAGCGTCCCCACAACCCAGCGCCCTTGCCCCGATCCCCCGGATTGCCGCCGACGACTGCCCTGCTGCCCCCAGGCACGCGCCAGCCCGCATGCAAGCGCGCTCCCGCGGGTAGGCAGGGGCCGCCTGGCACCAGAAGTTAGTAGTAATTATTGTTTTTTTTTACATCCACTTCATCCACTCGTTTCAGGCAGCGCTCAGGAAATAGACGCCAAAGCAGACCAAAAAGATGCCGCATATTCCCAGGATTAGTCGATAGCTCCTCTCTGAGAGGA
>JAQTXY010000152.1 GCA_028688535.1 Methanothrix sp.
ATCTGCAGCGTCTGCGAGTACCAGGACCCCATCCACCTCGCGACCATTGTCGAAAGGCTGAATGCAGACGTCATCTTCGGCCGCACGGATATCACCATCTGGGGCTACACGGTAATAGATAGCATGAAGGCCATCATTGAGATGCTTCCCGACCAGTTCCAGAAGATCTACGGGCGCAGCACTGCCCGCGCCCTGATATTCACCGGCGCTCATTCCGGCAAATCGCCCATGGTGGCTGTGCGGGTCAGCAACCTCAAGCCCGGTGCGGTAGTCTTGCAGGGGATAATGCCTTCCGAGGTCGATCCTATTGCTATCAAGATAGCACAGGTCGAGAACATTCCTCTTCTAACGACACATTTTTCCGTTGACGAACTCACCATCGCATTGAGCAAAGGGTGAAATCTTTTGGTCTCTGGTATTGTAAGTTATGGGGTCTATATCCCGCGATTTCGTATAAGGTTGGACGAAATTGCCCGGGTTTGGGGAGACGGAGAGGAGATCACGGATGGCCTTCGCGTATTTGAGAAATCCGTGCCTGATCTGGATGAGGATACCGTGACCATCGCTGTGGAGGCGACGAGAAATGCCTTGCAGCGCGCGAAGATTGATCCGAAACGAATTGGTGCTATTTATGCCGGCTCGGAGAGCCATCCCTATGCCGTGAAGCCCACCGCCACTATCGTAGGCCAGGCCTCATGCACTTCATCCTCTTTTACGGCAGCAGACTTCGAGTTTGCCTGCAAAGCTGGCACAGCTGCTCTCCAGGCATGTCTGGGCCTTGTCAGCTCCAATCTAATCGACCTGGGCCTGGCCATCGGCGCGGATGTGAGCCAGGGCGCTCCGGGAGATATGCTGGAATATACGGCAGCAGCCGGCGGAGCTGCATATGTAATCGGCAGCCGGGACGTGGCTGCCGAGATCGAGGGCACTTATTCTTTCTCCACCGATACACCTGATTTCTGGAGGCGGGAAGGTATGCCTTATCCTGAACATGGTGGGCGATTCACGGGCGAGCCGGCCTACTTCAAGCATGTGACTGGCGCCGCTCGCGGCCTTCTGGAACGCATGAATTGCGCGCCCGAGGATTATGATTATGCGGTCTTTCATCAGCCCAATGGCAAGTTTCCCGTGCGTGTAGCTAAGATGCTGGGATTTTCCAAAAAGCAGATCGAGCCGGGTTTGATTGTTCCCCTCATTGGAAATACGTACTCTGCGTCATGCCTCATCGGCCTTGCCGCGACTTTGGATGTTGCCAAGCCCGGTGAGCGCATCTTTGTGACCAGCTTCGGCTCGGGAGCGGGAAGCGATGCCTTCAGCATAAGTGTGAAAGACAGAATCGACGATATCCGCTGCAGGGCTTACAGCGTTCGTGACTATATCGGCGATGCCGAGTATCTTGATTATGCCATGTATGCCAAGCATAAGGGCAAGCTGAGAATATGAGATCCGTATCCATAATTGGTGTAGGCTGCACCAAGTTCGGAGAGCGATGGGATGTCTCTTTGCGCGACATGATCGCTGAAGCCGGTGTGATGGCCATTGAGGATGCCGAGATCACAGGCGAGCAGATCGATGCACTCTATGTGGGCAACATGAGCGGCGGGCGGTTCATCGAGCAGGAGCACATCGGGGCGCTAATCGCCGATTGCGCGGGCCTTTCTCGCCTTCATGTGCCCTCCACGCGTGTGGAAGCGGCCTGCGCCTCTGGAGGCCTGGCGCTGCGTCAGGCGGTGCTGGCGGTGGCCAGCGGCTATAGCGATATTGTCATCGCGGCGGGGGTAGAGAAGATGACCGATGTCTCCACCGGCACGGCAGCCGACGCGCTGGCTTCAGCCGCAGACCGGGAATGGGAATGCTTCTTTGGTGCCACATTTCCGGCACTCTATGCCATGATTGCCAAGCTGCATATGCGTCGCTATGGCACAACGAATGAGCAGATGGCCCAGGTGGCTGTGAAAAATCACCACCATGCCTGCATGAATCCCATAGCGCAATATCATATGGAGATAAAAATCAATGATGTGTTCAAGTCTCCAATGGTGGCGGACCCACTCCACGTCCTGGACTGCTCTCCCATCTCCGATGGAGCGGCGGCATTGGTGCTAGCTCCTACAGAAATGGCGAGAAGGTTTTCAGAGGAGCCCATAAAGATCATAGGCAGTGCCCAGGCCAGTGATACTCTGGCCTTGCATGATCGTCGCGATCTGACCACTCTGGATGCAACCGTCCATGCCGGGCGAGCCGCTTTCACCCAGGCCGGGATCGAGCCTCGAGCGATTGATGTGGCCGAAGTGCATGACTGCTTCACTATCGCGGAGATATTGGCCATAGAGGACCTGGGGTTCGTGGAAAAGGGCCAGGGCGGCAAAGCCACCGAGGAAGGGATAACTGCCCTGGGAGGCAGCCTGCCCATCAACACCTCTGGAGGGCTGAAGGCTTGCGGGCATCCAGTGGGTGCCACAGGAATAAAGCAGGCTTACGAGATCGTCCTGCAGCTTCGCGGAAAGGCGGGCAAGCGTCAGGTGGATGAGGCTGAGATTGGTCTTGCCCATAATGTTGGCGGATCGGGGGGAACTGCCCTGGTTCACATATTTTCGAGGTGATGATGACAAACCAAGCGCCCAGATTCTGGAGAAGCATACCGCAAAGGTACAATCTTTCCGGGACACACTGTACTTGCTGCAATGAATACTTCTTTCCTCCCAGAAACCTCTGCCCCAACTGCCGTCGCGGGGCGCATTTAGAGGAGTACACCTTCAAGGGAACAGGTACTATTATCACCTATACTACCATATATAACGCCACAGAGGACTTCGAGAGGCTGACGCCCTATAATCTGGCCATCATTCAACTGGATGAGGGGCCGAAGGTTACCGGCCAGATCGTCTCCAGTTCGGCTGGTGTGAAAATCGGCATGCGTGTTCGACCCGTATTTCGCATCCTGGGAAAAGAAGGCAACAAGGGCATAATCTACTACGGCACCAAGTTTGCGCCTCTTATCGAGCCGAACTGCTCCGGACGAGATGAGTAGGATATTAAAAGAGTAAGCGACCACAATTTGCGTCTTGCGAGCAGAGCTTTCTATCGAAATCTATGCCATCGCAAAATCCCTTCTGCGTCTCTCCGGGCCGCCTTCTTCTGCAGTGAGAAGGACTGGCCCGGTCTTGATAACATTTTCTTTAGTTTTCAGCTCGCTGAGCATTCGGGAGAGGCCATTTTTCTCTTCAGCCTGCATAACTAAAAAAAAGCTATACTCACCAAAGAGACGGTAAACATTTCTTACTTCCGGCCTTTTCTGGAGGTGATCATAAACCGATCTTTCCTGGCCGCCGCTAACTTTTATCATTGTCATTCCAAATAACATTTATCTGATTCCCCCACTGGAGCAATTAAGAATTCAGTACAAGTATTAAAGCATTTTGCCCAATTGAGCATAATTGGAGAAGGCCGCGCGAAGGATGTAAATATTTTGCAGCCGGATATAGAAAACATGACTCTTGTATCCCTATGCTTTGAGGTCCACCAGCCCCTCCGTCTCAAGAAGAATTTCTTCTGGGACGGCTCACCCTTAAAGGAAGTTGTGCCCAATTTGCATGATTTCTATTTTGATGATTCTGAGAATAGGAGGATCTTTGAGCGAGTATCCGACAAATGCTATCTGCCTGCCAACAAGGTGATTTTGGAGAGCATTAGAAAGCATGAGGGATCGCTCAGGCCTTTCAAGGTCGCCTACAGCTTCTCCGGTGTATTCCTGGAGCAATGCCTGGCTTATCGTCCTGAGGTTTTAGACTCCTTCGTCAAGCTGGTGGAGAGCGGAGGAGTGGAGGTGATGGAGCAGACCTACTATCACTCTTTGGCCAGCCTCTATGAGGATAAGAGCGAGTTCTTCGAGCAGGTCAAGATGCATAGGGAGCTTATCTGGGATATTTTTGGGCTGCATCCTACCACCTTCGAGAATACAGAGCTGATTTACAATGACGAGATTGCGGCCATGGTCGAGCAGATGGGATACAAGGCGGTGTTCACTGAGGGCGTGATGGCCGATCCTAACTACGTCTACCGGCCCCCCAAGACGGCAATCTCATTGCTCCTGCGAAACTACAAGCTCACCGATGACATCGGTTTTCGCTTCTCCTCGCATGGCTGGGAGGAGTATCCCCTAACAGCCGACAAGTATGCAGGCTGGCTTGCCGCGACACCTGGCAAGTGCATTAACATCTTTTGCGACTATGAGACCTTTGGCGAGCATCATTGGGTTGACACTGGCATCTTTGAGTTCCTGCGCCACCTGCCTGATGAGATCCTGAGACATGAAAATCTCAGTTTCGCAAGCCCAGCCGAGATTGCAAAAGCCACTCCCCCGGAATGGGAGCTGTCCGTGCCCAATTATGTCTCCTGGGCAGATTTGGAGAGGGATACAAGCTGCTGGCTGGGAAACGCTCTGCAGCAGGCTGGCTTTATCTATCAAAAGAGGCTGGAGGCACCTGTCAAAGAGAGCCGAAATCAGGGGCTTCTCCGGATTTGGAGGACGCTTCTCTTATCCGATCATCTCTATTACATCTTCACTCACGGTGGAGGTCCAGGAGAAGTGCACAGCTACTTCAGCCCCTACGGCCTTCCCTTTGATGCCTCAGTTACCTACTTCAGCGTTCTATGTGATCTGCATTACCGCCTCAAGAAAAAGATCCATCTGGCAGATTCGCCCTTCCGCTTTGCCACTGGCGTCGATCAGTTCACGGGAGAGGTCGCCTGGAGCTTGGCCGGTCTGCAAAATATTCTAAAAACAGTATCGCTTGAATCATTGCAATACCATAGCATCCAGGGGGATCTTTCCCTCTGGGCAAAGACCAGCCTTGCTGATGCTCTTCTCGCGCAGCAGTTGGCGCAATCTGAGAGCTTCACGGGAGAAAGGCTGCGCGAAAGCCTGATTGCGGCAGTAAAAGCCGCTCTCTCGGAGGATAAATGATGGCTGTTTCTCCCTTTCACCCCCAGAGCTACGAAGAGGGCGCAGGCCATGAGTGGCTGCAGGCCAATGGCCTGGGCGGCTATGCCTCCGCCACTGCAGTGGGCAGCAACACGCGGGCCTATCACGGCCTTCTTGTGGCGGCGCTAAAGCCTCCGACCGACCGCTGGCTTTTGCTCAGCTCCCTGGATGAGGAGTTTGATGGCGCGCATCTGGCCAATCACCAATATCCTGGTGTAATCCACCCCCAGGGATTTAAATTCTTGCAGGAGTATAGCAATGATCCCTTCCCGCGATTTTGCTATAAGATCGGCAGATGCCGCATCGAAAAGACGGTCTTCATGATCCAAGGAGAGAACACCACCATCATCAGCTACAAGATCAAGAATGGGCAGGGAATGATGCGTCTCGTTCCCCTGGTGCACAGTCGGAGCTTTCATTCCGCTTCCCCCTTGCCGGGCATGAGCCAGCAACCTCTTGATACAGGAACAATTCTGCGATCAAATCTCCGCCCGGACATTCGTCTC
>JAQTXY010000153.1 GCA_028688535.1 Methanothrix sp.
TTACAGACCCGGATAAACAACTAACCCCTTGACAGATATATCTACTGCATGCTTTCCCAAATGATGAGATGTCCCGCACATCTTCAGGATTTCGATGGACCGTCTCCTTGCGAAATTTATCGTTTCATTTTGCAGCAGGATAATTCCATCTGCAACCTGGGCGATGTTCGCAGGATAGGGTATGCCCGGCTGTGCATCCTCTGCCACCAGTGTCACCACTGCTTTTGTTTTGATCAGATGAGACAGCTTAAGGAGAAAACGCCAGTATTCGTCTTTGAGAACTTCTTCCAGAATGGAGAGGTTTTCAATGACGATTCTAGTCGGATTTAGCGTATCTATCTCTCGCTCCAATATGTCCAAAAAGTCTCTCGATCTGCATGCTTTTTCGACCATCTCTTCCAGTTCCAGGTAGCAGATCTCCTTGCCAAAATAGGCGCTCTTGACAAATTCATAACTGGTGGCGTAATTAATCTGCAAATCAGATGGCCTGCCGAAGGTTAACAGGTATAGGCAGTGTTCACCCAGATCAGCTCCCTTGCAGAGAAACTGAGTGCAAAATGTGGTCTTGCCAGCCCCAGCATCGCCCGCTAGAAGGGTGAGGGACGGCCTGGGAAGACCCCCCTCAATCATATTATCCAGACCTGGAATTCCTGTGGGTATCCTAATCATCAAATTCAAATCCACCCACCTCGTCACTTTTTATTGGATGGGCTCTCATCTTATTTGTCTTTATCTTATCAGACGGCTTTTATATCAGGAATTCATTCTCGATCATGTGAGACGACTTGATCCTTAGAACTCATTATTCAGGCGATATTAACGCACAGTTAGATGGCAAAGAGGTTATTTTAACCGGATTTGCTCACGAGATGCGCGACCTAGGAGGTATAGCCTTCCTGGTACTGCGAGACAGAAAAGGGCTGGCACAGGTGACTCTAGTCAAGAAGCTTTTGGGAAAAGAGGCATTTAAAAGTGCGCGCACCATCAGTAGAGAGAGCGTAGTAATGGTGCGAGGAAATGTCAAGGCAGAGCCGAAAGCTCCTCGCGGATACGAGATCCTTCCCACAGAAATCCAGGTATTGAACGCCGCCCAGGTGCCTTTGCCCCTGGACCCCACTGAAAAAGTGGAGTGCGAGCTGGACACACGCCTCGATGCCAGATTCATGGATATTAGAAGGCCCTGCGTTCTGGCCACCTTCGAGATCGAGAGCGCTATCCTGCAATATCTGAGAAGCTTCTTCACTCAAAAAGGATTGACCGAGGTCTTCACCCCCAAGATTGTGGCTGCGGCAACAGAGGGTGGAACTGATCTCTTCCCCATCAGCTACTTCGAGAAGGAGGCATTCCTCAATCAGAGCCCCCAGCTCTTCAAACAGATGCTCATGGGTGCAGGCATGGATCGGGTCTTTGAGATAGGCCCCATATTCCGGGCTGAGGAGCACGACACCCGCCGTCACCTCAATGAGGCCATCTCTATTGATATTGAGGTCAGCTTTGTCGATGACAAGGACGTTATGGAGATCTTAGAAGAAGCGGTGGCTGGATGCTACCGGCATGTGGCCGAGAACTGCCGCTACCAATTGGAGGTCCTGGGCCTGGACCTGCAAGTTCCAAAGCTTCCCTTTAAGAGAATCACTTACACGGAGGCACTGGAGATGGCTGCCAAGAAGGCCGGCGTTAAGATGCAGTGGGGAGATGATCTGGATACCGAGACGGAGAGGTTCCTGGGTGAGACCATAGGCGAGCACTACTTCCTCACCGATTGGCCTTCCTCCATAAAGCCCTACTACACTTTGCCCTATGAGGACAAGCCGGAGGTTTGCCGGGGATTTGATCTCATGCACCCCACCATGGAGCTTGCCAGCGGGGCGCAGAGAGTGCACGACTACAACCAGCTGGTAGAACGCATAAAAGAGAAAGGGCTGGACCCGGACGGATTTGAGTTCTACCTCAAGGCCTTCCGCTATGGCATGCCGCCTCATGCCGGCTGGGGACTGGGACTGTCCCGGTTGGTCATGACCATGCTCAAGCTGGAAAATATTCGCGATGCGGTACTCTTCCCGCGCGACCGAAGACGGCTGGTGCCCTAGAGGCAAATATGCCTAATTATTCAGCATTCTTTTTTTAAAATTCTTAATGCAATTTCAGATACATCAAACCAATTGTGCGAATTGACCATCAATGATAAAATTATCCTACTGAGATTAATTTTTTTAGGGAATAGTAGTTTTCTCTGAATATTTAATTTCGCGAATCGCAATTCTTTAAGTAAAAAATATATATTACCTGTTTACAAATTATCTCCTACGAAAAGAGATGGTCCCATGATTAGACGAGAGTCATTGCAAAAGAAGCGGACAATCGAGGCCATGGCAGGGATTATGATGCTGCTCTTGGCGGCATCGTGCCATGCACAAACGCCTTTGGAATTGGACAGCGCACAGAGCTCAGATACCTGTACAAATTGCAATGAAAACGCTTCCAGTCTGCAAGGCTTTGGTGATGCCGGCTTGTCGGGCTCTTTGATCGGTCCGAGTCTTGGTGCACCTGAGCTGGTATCGCCATCGGGAACTCAGAACAGCGGAAAGCTCACCTATACTTGGAAAGGAGTGGGAGGATGCCAGAACTACTGCCTGATAGTAAAGGATATAAAAAATAGGGTGGTCATTAAGCAATGCTGCAATGCATTGCCGGCTAAAACGATATACTCCATAACTCCTCGCCAAACCCTAGCTTCCGGAGACTATAGCTGGAGTGTATCATACAAAATCCGAGGCCGTACTCTGCGGAGCGACCAGATGGATTTTACCGTTTGCACATCCCTTCCCGGCAAGGCAACCCTCGTCTCGCCCAAGGACACCATCGGCAGCAAGAATCCGGTCTTTACATGGATGCCGGTAAACGGCGCCATTATGTATCGCCTAACGGTGGCCAAGGCAGGCAGTCCAAATGCGCCGATCTTTGATGAGACATATTTAGTCGAAGATGTACTCTCAAACATAGATCAAACCTGCTCAGTTGGACCGGTCCTATCCCAGGACCTCGAAGAGGCAGTCTATTACAGATGGTGGATTCAGACCATTAATTGCCTGGGTGAAGGGCCCCGAAGCTACTTTAAAGACTTCAAGTACAAGACAGTGATTCCCGGCAAACCTAATCCCCTATCCCCAAGTGGCCTCATCTCCACCAACTCCCCGACCTTCACCTGGACGGCAGCCTCTGCTGCCACCGGATACCATTTGGAGGTATATATTCGCAATAAGAGCCCGGCAGACGATTTCATTCTCGTGGATGAGGGATGGTTTGATGCCAGCAAAGTGACAAAAGGATACAGATGCTCAGGCTCATTGGGTCCCTTGCCTGATGACGATTCCGTATTCTTCTGGCGTGTGCAGGCCAGCAACGATGGCGGAATTGAAGGCCCGTGGAGCAGCTGGAGGTATTTCGAAACAGTATGTGCCTTCAAGCCAGGAAAAAATGCAAAAAAAGCACGGATGGGATAATTACCCGTTACTAGGCTGGTATGCGGGGGATGAGGCCAAACCTGGACCTCATCATCCCATAGCCTTTAGGCATCTATTCCAGCTTCTCGATGCCGACCTTCTTTACCTTTGGCTTCCAAATCTTGTCCGGCATCCAAGCTGGCGCACCGGCGGGCTTGTCCACTTGCACTCGCTCTCCCGTAAACACATGCACCTTCTTGGTACCGCGTTCACGCAGCTTGATATCGGTGTAGCCCCGGTTAGCTGCCTTTAGGGCTGCCTGTCTGGGTGATTTTCCCGTAAAAACTCCAATCTCATTTCCCTCAGCATCGCGCAGGGCAAAATTTCTCATCTCAGCCATATATTCCCTCCTTCGTGGATATGAATAGCCTCTCTGATTCGGTATATTAATTTAATCCAAGTGTACCCTAAAAGAGGGCAAAAGAGCCATAAGACTTAGCCGCAAACGCTTTTACCAATTCCAAATATCTTTCAGCAAAAAATAAATTATCAAAAAATAGAATTAGCAAAGAGCCTGATGAGTTCATCTCTTTGCCATTCCATGGGCGGCTTTGTCCCCCAGTGCCTCTTGCACTCTACTGGGGCGACTCGTCGCCAGACTTCCCAGCACATAAGCCACCGTGCCGCACACGAGGCCTATGAAGACAGGATGGATGAGTGGATTGCCGTAAAAGTTCCAGGCGACAACTGAAGAAAAAGAAGCCAGGAGGCTGGCGATAAGCCCCACGTGGTTTCCTCGATCCCAATAGAGGCCAAAGAAGAGCGGCACGAATACGCAGCAGGCGATGACGCCCATGCTCACTGAGACCAGGGGCACGATTTGCTGGGGAACATCGACCGCCGATATGGCAGCGATCAGCAGGATAGTCACACCCACAATGCGAGTGAGTAGCAGTGTCTTTTTGTCGGAGATCTCGGGATGCAGGTAGCGTAGAATGTCTGAGGTGAGAGAGGTGGTAGTGACCAGCACAATAGCGCTCATGGTGGACATTGCCGCGGAGATTGCCGCCAATAGAATGATTGCGTCAAATCCAGGCGGAAGTAAGGTCGTAGCCAGGAATGGTACCAGACCATCAGGATTCTTGAGGAACGGTGCCAGCTGCTCTGTGCTCAATACTCCGTAGGCCAAAATCCCCAGGGAGAAGATACAAAGAGCATAGACGGCAATGGAGAGCGGCCCCCAGATGCCGGCGAAGCGGACTACTCTTCGGTCTTTGGCCGAGAATATCATGATGAGCAAATCCGGGAGCGCGAGTAGACCTAGACTTATGGAAAAAGCCATTCCCAGGGTCTTTTGCCAGGGCACATTGAGGCCCTGCATAGAGAGCACGCTAGCCGGGATATTCTGCCAGATCTCAGATCCGCCACCCGCGGAAAAGAGGCCCCCGTAGAGCAAGACTGCGCCGGCGAGCATCAGAACGCCCTGGATAAATCCAATCCAGATGATAGCCGGCAGTCCGCCGATGGCATAGTAGACGGCCACTATGGCTACGGCAATCATGAGGCCCTCCAGGTAGCTGACACCTATCAAGCCCTGAAAGAGGGTAGCGCATCCCTTGAAGATGGGCACCAGATATACGGTGTAGAGGAGCAGCATGATCGCAGCCAGGATTACCTTACCGGTAGGGGAGTTGTATCTCTTTTCCAGCAGTTGGGGCACGGTCTTGGCATCATACTGCTTGGCCATGGCCCAGATCTTTCCTGCCATGAGCCAGGCAAGACAGGCGAAGCCCACATGAAAGAAGGTGCAGAATACCACCCAGGGCATGCCTGCAGTCAGGCCGTATCCTCCTCCGCCCAGGAAGGACGCTGCACTGAAATAGGCAGCAGTAAAGGCTATACCAATGACCGCCGGATAAGCTACGTTGCGATCGGAGATAACGAAGCCCGAGAAAGTTCCCTGGCGCAGCTTAAAAGATAGCAGGACTATGAATGCCACATAGGC
>JAQTXY010000154.1 GCA_028688535.1 Methanothrix sp.
ATCGAAGTCGGCTGTGCCGTTGAAGACCGCATTTTGGAAGTCGCCATTGCCGTAGCAGGTCATATAACTGAAGTTGACATCGCTGTTGAAGCCAGCGCCACCGAAGTCGGCAGTGCGGTTGAAAATAGCGATTCTAAAGTCAGCAATATCTTTAAAATTGCAGCTAAAATTGGTATGATTAGCAAAATATGCCCCATCAAAAACCGCATAGTCCAGAAACTGAGTCTCATTGAAGTGAGCATGTTTGCAAAATATCGACCCAAAGAAATCTGCGAACTGATTAAATTGTGTATTCGACAGAACAGCATCTTCTTTGAATATTGCTCCCCGGAATCCAGCAATTCCTTCGAATTTGGTATTTTTAATATTAATTAGTCTATTGAACTTTGTATTATTAAAATCTACTCCGCCTCTGATTGTGCTGTTTGTAATTTGTATCTGAGATGAAACTATCTTTTTTTCCTCGTTAATTGTTGCACTTTCTACTACATAGCATAGAGCATCATTAGGAGATGTCTCATTGGCGGATGGCAAATAATCATCCATCTCATCTAGATCCAGGTCACCTGTGATGGTAAAGCCGTCGTACTCCACTGGCTCGCCTGCCCTGATCTGCTCCAGGATCCGGCTGGCGGGCACGACCCGATCATCTGCCCCAGCTGACAATCCCATCGCAAAAATGATAAGCAACACTATCGAAATCCAGATTCGAGCCAGAGAAAAGGCCTCCTCAGCAAATAGCATTGCTACAGCTTCAATAAATTTTTCCTGCAAGACAGCCTCCATCTTCTGCCCGATTCTGCCACCCCAAAAGCTCCCTCGGCGGTGATCTTCTTAAGCTTGAAGACCAACAGTCTCAGCAAATGTCGCCCATCATCCGCCCCGCCTTAGACCAGTACTTCATGGAAATCGCCACAGTAGTTGCCAAGCGCTCCACCTGCCTGCGAAATCAAGTGGGCGCGCTCTTTGTCAAGAACAAGCGCATTCTCAGCACCGGCTACAACGGCGCTCCTGCAGGCCTGGAGCACTGCGACATTGTAGGCTGCGCTCGCCAGGACGTGGCCTCGGGCACCCGCCATGAGCTGTGCCGCGCGGTGCATGCCGAGCAGAACGCTATCATCCAGGCGGCGCTGCACGGCATCAGCATCGAGGGGGCGACCCTCTACTGCACTCACCAGCCCTGCATTCTCTGCGCCAAGATGATGATCAATGCCCGAATTACCAAGGTGGTCTATCAGCAGAGCTATCCGGACGGAACGGCATTGGATTTCTTGCAGCAGGCAGGGATAGAAGTAGTAAAACTTTAGGATTATATTTTAGATAAGTTTATATCTCTTGGACCGATCCTACATTGATAAATAGTTGCAATTATGACAGGGATCGATGAGATGCAGGAGATCAACAATCATGCTGGCACCAAGGGGCTTTTTTTATTGTTCATCTCGATGGTGCTATTGTCTTGCGCAGCCCAGGCAGCCACCTATTATGTCGCCCCCACCGGCAGCAACGGAAATCCCGGCACCCTTGCAGAGCCCTGGGCCACTCCCGCTTACGGAGCTGCTCAGCTTCAGCAGGGAGATACGCTGATCATTCGAGATGGTGAGTATGTTTTGCAGGATTATGGCGAAGACAGAATTCTTCCCCCATCGGGCAGCCCGGAGGCCTGGATCACCATCAAGGGCGAGGAAGGATGCAGGCCCTCGCTCATCGGCACAGACAATCTCGCCAACGCCATCGATCTATCCGCAGTGCATTATGTCAGGATCGAGAACCTGGAGATCAAGAGCGACGGCACTAATCCCTTTCGCGATGCCATTGCCTGCTGGGAGCCTGCATCAAACATCATCCTTTGCAACCTCTACATTCACCAGGTAGATGAATTTGGAATCAATATCCAGGACATCGATGGATTGAGCCTCCTGGACAGCACCATCGAGTACTGCGGCTTTGGCTCCGTTGGAGGAACTGCGGGAGTTGCCGGCGGCTGGAGGAATGTGCTCATAAAGAACTGCCGCTTCGCTTACAGTGGCCACTACTATCAGGGCACTCCCGGTCCCTCTCCCTACGACCGGCCGGATGGCTTTGGCATTGAGCCCTCAGAGGGGCCGATTGAGATTGCAGATACCACATCAACCCACAATCGAGGGGATGGCCTGGACTCAAAAGCTGATCGAACCTACATCCATCACTGCATTGTGAGCCACAATTCCTGCGACGGGATCAAGATCTGGGGAGATAATACAGTCATCGAGAACTGCCTGGTATACGATACGGGCGACGGCGATACCAGCCCCACCCCCTGGTCGGGACTGGTGGCGCACTCTACCGTCCCCAATGCCAGGTTTACGATAGTCAATACCGTCGTGGCCGACAATCCCGAGAGACAGGGATACCCCATGCATGTCCAGTACGACAACCGGGATGTACCAATCCAGCTTACCATGAAGAACTGCATAATCTCTCACGGAGAGGGCGCGCTCTGGATAGGGCCATCTGTAATATTTTCGTTGGAGAACAATCTGTTCTATCGACCGCAGTCGGATGTGCCGGTACAAATCGACGATCAGGATTACACATCAGCCCAAATAGAAGCCGGTGCCCTGGGACCAGGCAATCTGGCCCGCGACCCCCTGTTCGTTGATTATGGCTCTGCCGACCCCGCAGGCTACCAGCTTCAGGAGGTTAGCCCTGGGGTAGATTCCGCAGCAGCTCAAGGAGCACCGCAAGATGACCTTCTGCACAGACCGCGGCCTGCTGGGCAGGGCTATGACATGGGATGCTTCGAAAACCAGCTGTCAGAGCCACCGAGCTGGAACTCTCTCGGAGGCTACATAACCAGCAGTCCTAGCGTAATAGTGGACAGAATGGGCCAAACAGAAATCTGGGTGAAAGGCGGAGATGATTCGCTCTGGGTCAACATAGATGGGACATGGCATGGAAAGGGAGGCTTCTTAACATCGGACCCCTTCGCAGTTAAAGATTACAATGGCAAGACACACGTATTTGTTCGTGGAGGAGACGGCAGCCTTTGGGACTTTATATACGATCCAGCTCTTGACACAGGACACTGGAAAAGTCTGGGCGGATACATCACAGAAATGCCCACTGCAGCCCAAGATCCAATGAATCATGGCATTATGAGGGTTGCAGTTATTGGTGGGGATAATGCCTTGTGGATTTGCGACTTTGACATAAATTCGGAGACATACGTTTGGGCTTCCCAGGGAGGTGTTCTAACTGCACGTCCGCACATTCTTTTTGATCCCTCAGGCACAGAGCACATACTTGTTCGCGGAGGTGATAATGCATTGTGGGATAAGAAAGGAGTGTGGAGTGGATCTTCGTACTCACGCACCTGGAGTTCATTAGGTGGCTACTTGGCCAATACGCCAATCGCCACCATACAACCGGGTGTAAACAATCATGTAGCAGCCTTTGTTAAGGGTGGTGACAATGCATTGTGGGTGTGCGATGTGCTCTCAGACAGCGAGCCTGAGACAGGCACCTGGTACGGACTTGGGGGAGTCATTACCACGGATCCGTTTGTGGTCGCAGACACATCTGCCAGCAAAATACATGCGTTTGTGCGTGGCAGCGATTCGGCTCTCTGGGAGAACATATTTAGCACATCTCCCTGGAATCCGGGCGGAAATCAGTGGCAAGGCATTGGCGGATTATTGTTAGCTTACAGACCGGGGGCATGTATCTCGAGCAACACCCAGGCATTTGTTATCGGAACCGATCATGCTCTGTGGCGAAATATGCATATCTGTTAAAATTTGCCACCCAAGTTGTACTCAATCGTCTATATGATTCATGATGTGCTTAGAAGGATCTATGGTCTGGAAGGAAATAAGTGCAATATGTCTCATATCGGTTGTGATCATGCTGGCGCTGCCTACAGTGGGCGCAACTAAAGATACCATCTCGGAATTAAAGTCCACAATATCGTCATTCGATGATCCTCGCATGAATGCAGAGGATCTGGCATTCTACCTGGTAACTCATGAATTCGATGCAAAACCCAAAGACGGCTATGTAGAGGTTGGCTTAGAGGGCAAAATCTGCAAGCTCACCCCCAATGGTTCGGCACCTGGACTTTGCACCCTTGCAGTCTAAAGGCGCACCCGGCTCGCCCAGCAAGATCGAGTGCCGCCTTCCAGGCCACTCCCTCCTCCTAAAACCAATGCCTTAAACCAATGGCCGAGGCTGTTTTTCCTCAGGCAAGACCGGCAGCGGCATAGTGTTTATCAGAAGCGGCTGCTCTACATCTTTGGCCCTTTCCACCAGCAGTTCCTTGCCCCAACGAGTCAGGCCAAAGAGAGGCACAGCTGTTCCCACTTGTACCAGAGGCTTTACTTGCTCACGAATACTCTTTGAAGCGCAGGCGGTAACAATATCTGCCGCCGACAAGAGTCTCGATGCCTCATCAGGGCTAATGGCAGTAAGATGAACGCCGATAATCATGATCTTTACCCCGGCCGCCTTCTCCAGCAAGCGCAGCTTCTCAGCGGATGAGCCATCGGCCACTGTGACGGCAAATTTCCGAAATCCGGCAGCCACAGCGTAAGCTGCACCCTCTATCTGGTCGATCTTGCCATCCTGAGCAGAGAGTACATGCCCACCTCTGGCCCGGATGCCTTCAATAACCTCCGGTATGGGATCGGTCTCCAATAGCCCAGATAGGTAGCCGCCCATGCCCTGAACAAGATCTGCATTATCGGTTATCACGCTGCCAGCTCCATCGCAAACGGTAACCGCTGCGTCGATAATTCCGGCATTCAAACCGGTCATCATGGACTCGGAAGCTCCGAAGCCCACAAAGGTATCCATCTGCAACTTGCGTCGCGCCGAGAACATGCCGTGAGTTGTTATTCTAAACTCCATATTTGCAGCCGCAGATTCCGCAGTCACCTTTTTTATTCCCCTTATCTTCTCGAAGAGCGGACACCACTCAATAAAGGGCTCGCTGGCATTCTGCACCTTTTCACCTTCCACTTTGACGCGAGATTTGCCCAATAGCTCCATTATATGCATTTAGTCCTCCAGGGAGAAGCCGACCCACTTATTGGATTATTGCCTTGGATTCTCCCCTATTATCATCCTAATCCTGTCTATCTGTTGATGTTCTTAATATGATTACTCAAGCACAGAGACGGGTGATGGGAGAAGATAGGGTAAATGAGGGCATAAGAATTGACAATTAAAAAACATGATTTATAAAATTAATCATAAAAGTAAATAACAATTAAGCCATGCTGGCGAAAATATAGAATTTATACAAAAATATAATTAGTAAGATGTGAGGGTTTCCAACCTCGATGGAATTATTTTCGACGAAACTTATATATATATGATATCACTCGTTATGCCCAAGGTGACCGTTTTGAATACATCAACCGCCTCAGACCAGAGAGTCGAACGCGATGAATTT
>JAQTXY010000155.1 GCA_028688535.1 Methanothrix sp.
TCATGGCCACGGCATTAAGAGTGATGAGGAGCGCGAGGCCTGGAAGCAGGCATTGCAAAGTGTGCTAGGAATGGGCCACCTCAGTGTCCTGGATGTGGGCTGCGGCACAGGTGAGATTAGCCTGCTCTTAGCGGAGATGGGTCACCAGGTAACCGGCATTGATCTCTCCCCAAAGATGCTGGCCCTGGCCAGATCTAAGGCAAAGGCTACCGATTTCTTAGTTCGATTCGAGCCAGGAGATGCTGAGGCCCTGTTCTTTGGCGATGAGAGCAAGGGCAGTAACTCTCATGAGATCGACTCTGCCCTGCCTCATCGTCATGGCATGGATGCTTTTCTTGCCAGGACTTACTTGGAAGATGCAGCATTTAAGGAAATTAATCTGACTTATCTTAGAGAAATTCGGGACATCCAGAGAAAGTACATGCCTTTTGCTCATAAGATTAATTATAATGTTGATTATTATATGATATGTGGCAAAAAATAGAGAACTATCTGGAAATTAGATACATTTATGGTAATGGTGATTGAAAATGAGAACAAAGGTCTTATTGACCCACCTGGCGATTAGTCTAATACTCTACGTTTATGCTGTTTGTGACAAGGTGAGCGGCATCAAACCACGCAATGGACCTCATGGCCAGGGCACCAACGGAGGAATAGATGGGGAACTGTGGTGGAACATAGAGCGGTGGCAGAAGGAGTGAAGGCGAATTGGACAGCAGCCTGGCTCGTTATATCCTGAGGAGGATTTTGCAGATCCCGCTCCTTCTGCTAGGGATCTCCCTCCTCACCTTTCTCATCTTTTATCTCTCTCCTGTAAACCCGACCATAGCTTACCTGGGCCTGATCACCGTGCAGAAGATGCCGCCTGAGGACGTGGCCAAGGTGGAAAAGCAGCTTGGTCTGGACCAACCGGTACAGGTACGTTATCTGGTCTGGCTGGAGAGAATTGTGCATGGCGACTGGGGCTACTCGCATATCAAGAAACGTCCCGTGCTGGATGTCATCTTTGAGCGGTTCCCTGCTACGCTTCTTCTGACGATAACCGGTTATTCAATAAGCGCTTTGTTAGGTGTGGCGCTGGGACTCATCTCTGCAGTAAGGGCCGGATCAAGAATTGATGTTGCCCTAAGCGGAATTAACCATGTCATCTATTCCACGCCCACTTTCCTGGTGGCCCTGCTGGCCATGCTGGTCTTTGCAGTCTGGCTGGGGTGGTTGCCCTCATCACGCATGGTTTCCGTGGATAGGCCAACCCTTGCCTGGCCGATGCTGCAAGACCGAATCATTCATCTCATTCTGCCTGCTTTTGTTCTGGCATTAAGCCATCTGGCGGTATTCTACACCTACATTCGCTCCAGTGTGCTCGAGGCCATGCAAGAGGATTATATCATTGCCGCTAGGGCTAAAGGGCTGAATGAGAGGGCAGTGATCCTACGACATGCTTTTCGAAATTCCCTTCTGCCATTCATAACCCAGATAGGAATCTTTCTGCCATTGCTCATCGGCGGCAGCGTCGTAGTGGAGAGCATCTTCGCCTGGCCGGGCATTGGCAAGCTTACCTATGATGCTGCCTTGAGAGCAGACTATATGTTACTCATGGGTCTGGTCCTCTTTACCAGTCTCCTGGTTATCCTGGGTAATCTCCTAGCTGATATTGCTTATGCACTGGCGGATCCAAGGGTGAAATATGGATGAGGTGGCAATATGGACAATGAAAAGATGAGATACGCCTCACCAGGATTGGTGCTGATTATTGCCTTGTTGCTCCTGGCGGTGTTGGCGCCGTATCTCACCTTTTACGATCCCGTCAGAGCGAGCCTAGGCGAGCCCATGCATCCTCCATCCTTTGATCATCCCTTCGGCACCGATCATCTGGGACGCGACCTCTTCTCACGAGTGCTTTATGGCACAAGAGTCTCACTTCTCGTGGGCATGAGCGCCGCCCTTCTGGCAGTCGGCCTGGGTGCCGTGGTCGGTCTATTTTCCGGCTACTATGGGGGACGCATTGACAGCATTCTCATGCGCCTGGTGGATACCGTCTACTCGCCACCGGAGACAATTCTGCTCATGGTGTTGGTGACAATGTTTACTAGAAATGTCTGGACAATTATCTTGGCCATTGGGCTGACTCACTGGATGAGCACCGCCCGTCTGGTGCGAAGCGAAGCCCTTTCCATTCGGCAGAGGCCTTTTGTGGAATCGGCAGTTGCGCTGGGCGCTAATGACAGCTACATACTGCTGGCGCACATAGCACCCAATCTGCTTTACATAGCCGTCATATCTGTAACCCTCATGACTGCCCATGCCATCTTGACGGAATCTTTTCTCAGCTTCCTGGGGCTGGGGATTCCACCTCATCTGCCCAGTTGGGGGAACATGCTCAATGAGGCGCAAAGGGATATTATGCGAGGCATCTGGTGGACGACCCTCTTTCCAGGGGTGATGATAGTGACAACTGTGCTCTCCATTAACCTCTTGGGCGAGGATTTGAAGAAAAGGCTGTCTCCGAATAGAGAGGGGAGACATGAGCTGTGAAGGATATTGATAGCAGCATCTCTTGAAGCAGCAGTCTCTTGCCTCTTAGATGCTCTCCTCCTAGATGCTTTTATGGTCTTCTTTGTCGACCTTTTTATTTTGATCGCCGGCAGTAGGCAGCGAGGCCGCAAAGACTCTGAACATCGCCCTTGCCAAGGAGCCGGATAACTTAAATCCAGTCTCTGATGCCAAAGCCTACGACATAATGAAGATTTACAGCGGTCTGGTTAAGTCGGATGCGGACTTGAAGATGATTCCAGATCTGGCCGAATCCTGGGAGGGCTCCCCCGACGGAAAAACCTTCACATTTCACCTGAAAAGCGGCGTTAAGTAGCAAGACGGTGTGGATTTCACTGCGGATGATGTACTCTTTACTTACGATATAGTTCTAGACGATAAGTGGTTATCAGTCTTTCCTGTATCATCGGAATACAGAAACATAGGACTCTTAATCTGGCATCCTACTCCAATCCAGAAGCAGAAAAGCTCCTGGAAGAGGGCAGAACCACCAGCGATAAGGTTACAGGAATAAAGCCTCGCGCCGGGCCCATGAGCACGGCGGCCTGACTGGAGAGCTGTGGTGGAATGTGGAGGAGTGGAGCAAGAAAGAATAAGCGGCCAAAAGGCTAAGTAATAATATTTTAATGAAGGCTCTAGGAAGCCTTCTTCTCTTTTATTGTTAATTGATTTCTACCAAAACGTCCTCCTCCTTTGCAGAAATAGGTATACGAAAAAGGGAACTCCCAGAAAGGAGGTCATAATGCCCACCGGCAGAATCACTGGGGCCAGGATAACTCTTGCCAGGGTATCCGCGCCTAGCAAGAGCAAGGCGCCCACCAGAGCAGAGCCCGGCAAGAGAAAACGATGGTCACCGCCTATGGCCATCCTGGTAATGTGAGGTGCGACCAGGTCTATGAAGCCTATGGTTCCCGTGAAGCAGATGATGCTGGCGGTTATGAGAGAAGCTTGCATCATGTAGATCACCCGCGTCTTCTCCACGTTCACCCCCAGGCTCTGGGCAGTCTCATCACCAGCCCCCAGAGCATTGAGATCCCATGATTTGATGATGAGATTAGGCAGACAGATGACAAGAATAGTCAGGACCATCGCCGTCGTCTCCCAGGAGGAGCGGCCCAGCGAGCCCATCATCCAGAAGACCACTTCATGAACCTTATCCGACGTTCCTGTATACTGTAGCAAGGAGGTAAGAGCCGAAAAGAGGTACATGATGGCTATGCCCGCCAAGATCATGGTCTCGGAAGAGATTCCTTTGTACTTGGCCAGACCGTAAACAGCGAGCGCAGAGAGAAGAGCGAAGATAAAAGCGTTGCCGATGACCAGCCAGGAGCCTGCCACAATACCTGCCCCAAGGATGATAGCCAATGCTGCGCCGAAGCTGGCTGCAGAAGATATGCCCAATGTGAAGGGGCTGGCGAGAGGATTTTTGAGGATCCCTTGCATTACCGCCCCGGACGCGCCAAGGCCCATGCCAGCGACAATGCCCATCAAAACTCGGTGCAGCCGCAGGTCCCAGACAATCATATCCGTAAATGCTGTGGTCTGAAAGTGTCCGGGAAAGAGTCTGGCCAAGATGCAGGCATACACATCTATTATACTGATCTCTGCCGAGCCGAGTATTACTGCGACTCCTGCGAGGAGAACAATGGCTATTGCGATGACCAGGAAGAAGAGCACCTTTCGGCCGGTGAATTGCCGGTATTGCTCCCTTAAATTGGTCCTCTCACAGGCAGTTGTCTTCAGGACTCTGGAAATGTCATTGTTGCCAAACATGGGATTGACCAAATTCCTCAGAACGCCTCAGGGTGTATGAACTTGGCCAGCATCTCCAGGCCATCCACAATCCTGGGACCGGTGCGGGTTATGAGATCTCCTTCTGCCTGGTAGATCCTGCTGTTCTTGCGGGCATCGGTCTGATTCAGGCCGCGTTCTGTTTTTGCCCATGAGAGAGGCATGTCGGCCCCGCTTCCCATGCCTGAGCAGGCGATAATTACCTCAGGATTTCGCACGGCAATGGCTTCCGGATCTACCTGAACATATCCCGACAGATCATGGAAGATGTTTACACCGCCTGCTTTCTCTATGAGCTCATCCTCGAAGGTTCCATAGCCTGCGGTTTTAACTGGATCGTGCCAGACGATATAAAGGACCCGTATTTTGGGAAGGGATGAGGTTTTATCGGATACTGCCTTTATTCGAGCCTCCATCTGACTGCATAGATCTGATGCATCTGCCTCCTTTCCTGTGATTTTTCCGACCTTTTCTATGGATTGAATAATGCTGCTCAGATTATTCGGATCGACGACAAAAGTGGCAACGCCCTCTTTGTCCAGCAGGGAGACTGTCCCGCTGCTGCGCGTCCGGCTGGCCAGGACCAGATCGGGATACAGTGAAAGGATCTTTTCGACATCTGGATCAACGTACCCGCCCACGACCTCGATCTTTTTGCTTTCCTTTAGCTCTAACATCGACGGAGGGTAATTGCAGTACTTCGTTGCCCCTACCACTTGATCCTTCAGGCCGAGAGCGAAGAGGATCTCTGTGTTGGATGGAGAGAGCGAGACTATTCTCTGCGGGGGTGTGGCCACGCTGACCTCCCGCCCGAGATCGTCCGCAACAGTCAGCGCACTGGTCATGTTTTCTTCTGCCGGGGTTATAAAACAGAATAACGGCAATATCATCAGAGATAATATCATCAACTTTAAGATCAAGTTCAAGTTCCTCATCCCAGTTAAACTTAATTGGATGTAACTCATAATAACTTGATTTAAAGCTTTTGGGCTGAACCGTAACCTATGGTCCTGGCGATCTCCTGACGGCTAAAGCTCTCGATATTTCTTCCATCCAGAAAGATGCTGCCTTTCG
>JAQTXY010000156.1 GCA_028688535.1 Methanothrix sp.
ACAAGAGGAGATCACGCGCGTGGCAAAAGAGATCGCCATCCATCCGGATGATGTAGTGCTCGTGCACGGAGCAGGCTCTTTTGGACACATTCCTGCAAAAAAATATGGTCTGCCCCATGTTTTTAATCGGCAGGGATTGAGAGTAACTCATAGCAGCGTATCCCGGCTCTGCGAGATGGTCGTTGAGGCACTCAGCCATGCAGGAGTCGACTGCTTGCCGGTTCATCCACTCTCTTGCCTTCACCTTCGAGGCGGCAGAATAGACAGCTTCCTTATGGAGCCCATAGAAGATATGTTAAAGAACGGCATCATGCCGGTGCTACATGGTGACGTGGCAATGGACGCCACCGGAAAGGCGGCAATAGTATCCGGCGATCAATTGGTTTCCTACATCGCCAAATCTCTGCAAGCCGATGTAGTTGCCATAGGAAGCAATGTTGATGGGGTCCTCTTTTCCGGCAGACCTCTCTCCAGGATTACCAGAAAGGAGCTTTCGCGGGTAGATAGCGCCATTGGGGGCAGCGAAGGAGTGGACGTTACCGGGGGCATGAGAGGAAAGCTGCTGGAACTCTTGGATCTGGCTGATTTGGGTATAGAATCCATGATATTTAATGCTGGCATAAAAGGAAATATTGCCCGGGCCTTAAAAGGCGAATATGTAGGAACCAGGATCGAGAGGGAAAAATGACCACATCCAGCCGCAAGCTCGACCACATCCGAATCTGTATGGATAAGCCAGTAGATGCGAAAGAGAGGCCCTTCCAGGATCTGGTGCTGCTGCATAAGGCTCTGCCGGAGATCGACGAGGCGGATATCGATACCTCCTGTGTGTTCCTCGGGAAGAAGTTGAAGGCACCATTTATGATAAGTGCCATGACAGGGGGCCATCCTGATGTCAAGCAGATCAATGTTCGTCTGGCACAGGCCGCTTCGGAGCTGGGCATTGCTTTAGGGGTGGGCTCACAAAGAGCGGCTTTGGAAGACCGGAGTCTGGCAGACACCTTCTCAGCAGTCAGGGATGCCGCTCCGGACATTCCTATCATCGGCAACATAGGAGCCGTACAACTGAAAAGAAGCGGACCTGAAATCTTAGAGCAATTGGCTGAGATGATAGATGCGGATGCCATTGCCGTTCATCTCAACTTCCTGCAGGAGTGCATCCAGCCGGAAGGAGACAAAGATGCCGATGGAGTGCTGGAGATCTTGAAATCAGCGGCCCGCGGATCGGTGCCGATCATGGTCAAGGAAACCGGTGCCGGTATATCGCGAGAAGTTGCTTTAGATCTGATTTGCGCGGGAGTGAAGATGATTGACGTCTCGGGCGTGGGAGGCCTCTCCTGGGCCAGCGTTGAGTCTTTTCGTGCTGCACAGGTCGGGGACGATGAGCTGGAGATGATGGGACGGATATTTGAAAATTGGGGGATTCCGACACCCGTTAGCATTGTCGAGTGCAAAGCGGCTGGGGCCTATGTCATCTCCTCTGGAGGAGTGCGAAGCGGACTGGATGCCGCCAAGAGCCTGGCTCTGGGTGCCAGCCTGGCGGGTACTGCCCTTCCCTTGTTAAGGCCGGCCACAAAGGACAAAGAAGCAGTAGTTAAGGTCATGAATGCTTATATCCGTGCGCTGAGGATCACAATGTTTCTCACCGGCTGCAAAGAAGTAACGCAGCTTGCAAAAGTTCCTCTCGTGGTTCTAGGAAGGACCAGGGAGTGGCTGGATGCACGGGGTTTCGATTTGAGAGCATTTTCTGTTTATAGAGAGTTGGCAAAATGAAGGATATTTCAATAATCGCTGTGGGCGGCTATAATGAAATTGGCCGCAATATGACGGCGCTGAGGATCGGAAAAGACATCGTGGTTATGGATATGGGAATCCGGCTGGATAGAGTGCAGATTCACGAGGACACAGACGTGGAATCGCTGCACGCAGCCGACCTGATAAACATGGGAGCCATTCCCGACGACAGCATCATGGAAAACGTTGACGGAACGGTAAGGGCTATCGCCTGCACCCATGGTCACCTGGACCATATTGGAGCCATCTCTAAGCTGGCCCACAAGTATCATGCCCCCATCATTGCCTCGCCATTCACCGCGGACCTCATCAATCAGGAGATTAAATCCGAGAAGATCTTCGGAGTAAAAAATCCCCTGCATGTGATGAAAGCGGGGGAACGATTCCAGGTTACGCAGGACATTGAGCTGGAGTTCATCCGTGTGCAGCATAGCATTGTGGACTGTGTCTTCGCGGCCATCCATACACCTAAGGGCATCATAATTTACGCAAATGATTTCAAGATTGACAGGTCTCCGACTTTAGGCGAGCCGCCAGACTTCGCCCGGCTAAGAGCCTTGGGAAAGCAGGGCGTGCTGGCACTCATCACCGAGACCACCAATGCCTCCATCTCCGGAAAGACGCCCTCCGAGAAGATCGCCAAGGATCTGGTTTGGGATGTGCTTCTTGGTACTGAAGAATCGAAGTCCGGTATTATGGTCACCACATTCTCTTCCCACATTGCCCGCATCAGGGCCATCATCGAGGCCGCTCACAAGATGGGACGAAAGCCCGTTCTTTTGGGCCGCTCCATGGAAAAATATTGGGGCACGGCGATGAGAACCGGCTATGCCGGTCAGGGAGATGTGACTGTCTTTGGCAGGCGCAAGTCTGTGGACAAAGCCTTGAAGCGGATCATGGCTGAGGGTAAGGATAAGTATCTGCCCATCATGACCGGACACCAGGGTGAGCCGGGAGCTATCTTGAGCCGGGTGGCCAATGGAGAGACCGACTATAATGTGGAGTCTGGAGATAAGGTCATCTTCTCCGCAGGCATCATACCCCAGCCTCTCAATGAGTCCAACAGGCACACGGTTGTCACCAAGCTCAAGATGCGCGGGGGCAGGATTTACGATAATGTGCATGTATCAGGGCATGCCTGTCGGGAAGATCATTGGGAGCTTCTGCGCATGATACAGCCGGAGCATGTCATACCCAGCCACGGAAATCTGGTTAGTCACAGCAGCTATCTCATGATGGCGGAGGAGACGGGATACTCGCTAGGGTCCAATTTCCATCTGGTGAGAAACGGTCAGGAGCTTGTAATCGATTAGGCAAATCAAGGGGTTGAGCGAGAATGACGAAGACGATTACAGGAGAGCTGGACCGGGAGCTGCAGATGCGAGCCGATCTGGTTACGGGAGCCATCGAGGAACTCTTGCCAGTAGTACATCCGCGTCCTCTCTATGAAGCCGGCCGGCATCTAGTGGATGCAGGAGGAAAGAGGCTGCGTCCTTCGATGTTGCTGCTGGCGGGTGAAGCCGCGGGAGGCGATGCAGCCGCAATAGTCGCTGCAGCCGTATCCATTGAGCTGATCCATAATTTCACGCTCATTCATGACGACATCATGGACAATGCCGATGTTCGGCGCGGGCGTGCTGCCGTGCATAAGATTTGGGGTCTGTCTGGAGCCATACTCGCTGGCGATACACTCTACTCCAAGGCTTTTCAGGTGCTGGGTATGACCAAAGCCCGGCCCGATCTCATTTTAGGTGCCATGAATATGCTCTCTCGCACCTGTACTGCCATTTGCGAAGGCCAGTGGCTGGATATGGAGTTTGAGGCTAAAGAGCGCGTTTCTGAAGATGAGTACATGGAGATGATTGAGAAGAAGACGGGAGTTCTCTACGGCGCCTCAGCCGGCATGGGTGGGCTCCTGGCTGGAGCTACACCCCGGGAGGTCGCAGCACTGGACGAATTTGGCAGGCTGACCGGCATGGGCTTTCAACTGCAAGATGACGTTATAGATCTCATCACTCCTGAGAAGGTATCCGGAAAGCGGCAGGGCGGAGATCTGATTGAGGCCAAGAAGACGCTGATTATGATTCACGCCTTTGCCCACGAGATTCCCATAAAGGTTTTTGGCAAGAAGGATGCTACGCCGGAGCAGATTCAAGAGGCAATCTCAATTCTGGAGAAGAGCGGATCGATTGAGTACGCCAGGTCTCGAGCAGAGGAGATGGTAGCCCGAGGCAAGAAAGCTCTGCAAGTACTGCCCGACTCAAAAGCAAAAGCAACGCTTCTGGAGCTGGCCGATTACATGGTCAAGAGGCACTATTAGAGGGTGCCAAATTAGAGGTTAGTGGTCGTTATGGCTGAGCACCTCCTGCACCAAGGCGGATGGGCTGGACATCAGGGAAAAGCTCTGGCCCTCCCGCAATCCGGTCAGAGAGCCTTTTTCCTTTGTCTTCAGCCAAAAGGTTTTTCGTCTAATCATAATCCTTAATCTCTTTTTCTCAATCTGCCCCTGGCCAGAGAGGCAAAGATCCCCAGTATGCATAGCGCAGAGAAGACGGCAAAGGCCACCCTGACACTTGAAAGGAACTGCGGATAGTACTGAGGCGTGATCTCCACCTCACCCAAATACAGCGAGAAGACCATCATGACAAAGCTCATGCTGGAGACCTGCCCCACCAGACGCATGGTTCCAAGAGTTGCCGATCCCACGCCATAGTGGCGCGGCTCTACAGAGGACATGATGGCATTGGTGTTGGGCGAGGTGAATAATGCCAGCCCCATTCCCAGAGTGATGAGACAGGCTACGATGAAAAAGATGCTCGTCTCCCCGTTTAGAGACACGAATGCCAAGACTGCCACAAAGGTGAGTATCATTCCGGCTGTAGCCACGAGACGCGGCTCAATCCTGTCGGAAAGCTTTCCGGTAAATGGGGAGAATATGGCCATCATCGCCGGCTGGGCCAGCATGATCAGCCCCGCCTGATCAGGCGCTAGACCTTTGATGTACTGCAGATAGAGGCTGAGCAGGAAGGTTATGGCAAAGGTGGCGCTGTAGCTGATGAGAGCCGCCAGATTGGAGTAAGCATAGACCCGATTCTTTTTAAAGAGCCTCACATCCAGCACAGGACAGGAGACGCCCGATTCCCAGCGGATGAGCAGGAGCAAGGTCGCAGCTCCCGCCAGTACCAGCACAGCTCCCTCCCATGCCGGAAGAATGGAAAAGCCGAACATAACCGCCACGAGCATCAAGCTGTATATTGCCGATCCGATCATATCGAATCTATCCCCTCTGGCTCCAGCCCACTCGCCTTTCAGCTTCCATAGCCCCAGCGCCAGGGGAATCAGCCCCAGGGGGACGTTAATCAGAAAGAGGCTCCTCCAACCGAAATATTCGGTGAGAAGGCCTCCCAGAAAAGGCCCCAATGATAGTCCCAGATAGACAGAAGCGGCATTGATTCCCAAGATCCGCCCCCTCTCCTGCAAGGGAAATACGCTGACCAAAATGGCAGTTCCCGTTCCGAAGATCATAGCTCTGCCAAATCCCTGTAGCACCCTCGAGCCAATAAGGACCATGGAAGATGGAGCAAAGAAGGCCACCAGGGATGA
>JAQTXY010000157.1 GCA_028688535.1 Methanothrix sp.
TTATAGAGCCCTTGAGCGCTACTTCGCCCACTGCAGGGTCGATCAACACCCGGCTTGCGCCGATCACGCTCCAGCTTAAGTTGCTCTCTCCACCAGGGCTTACGACCACTGGATCGGCATGAAATGACTCTATTATTGGATAGGGTGAGACAAAGACGTTGAGGGCCAGCAGGCCACCGCCCAGGATTGTCGCCAGGAGCAGGATCCAGATCGCAATTCCTGCAGGCGTCTTCCAGAACGACTTTTGCATATCCCAGTAGTTCTTCTTTTCAGCCATCTATGCAATATTGTGACATACAGGTAAATATAATCTACTGTATCGGCATCTCTCTTTTTAGCATATCTCTGTGCTATGTTCACGCGAAGCCATCCTATATTGACCTGGGCACTGATCACAGGTCACATTCAGCCCTCGGATCTGCTCGCAAGCCAAAGAGCATTTGCCATTCTTTCGGTAGATATTATCCAGAAGCTTGTCCACCATATTTGAATTCGCCCTTGCCAGGAGCAGGATCTGCCGAGATTCTTGAAGGGCAAAGCCGGCATCTTTCAGTTCAAATCCCAGTGCCATTCCTGTTCTCCAGCCTGCTGGGGCAAGGTCTACCTCTCTATTAAGAAGCATCTTCAAAAAGCAACTGCGCAGGTTAGGTGATCGGGCCAAATTGAATTGCTTTCTAACATTACCCCTCATATCGTCTAATATGATATGCCGCTCTTCCAGACAGGAGGTGCACAGCTTTACCTCGTCTTTGTTGTGCGCTGCCTTTGCGGCCAATGCAAAGCTGCCGCAGTTGGCACATGAGCCTGACGAGTAGTGCACCTTTTTTTCATTTATGAAATCCATGTAGCCCTCAAATTGCGTAACTCAACAATCCTGGTCTGCAAGGATAACACACTCACATTATGATCTAAAGCTGCAGCCATCAGGTCTCCGTATCCGTCGGCTGCTTCTTTGAGGATATCATCCACTAGTTCTTCATCTAAGAATTTCTCTATAAGTTGCATTGCTATCACTATTTCTTTCTAATATTAAATCATTATCCTGTCATAAGAATTTTCAGCGAAAAAGCCAAGTGTAATATAAATAATCAGCTGTACAAGGTTTTTGAGAATCAAAAAAGGCAGGGACCAATCTTTTGGTCCTGCTTTTATCTGATCCGCAAGTTGCGAATGATCGCGTCTTGCCAGGACAGATTGATTAAATAATTATCAAGCTACTTAGTATCTTCTGGGTGGCCTGGATGAACCTGATCTTGCAGGCTTATGCTTCTGGTAGCAATCGCTGCAATACACGGGCCTGGATCCATCGGGCTTGAAGGGAACTTGACATGTCTTTCCGCACTCTGCGCAGGTGGCATCGTGCATCTCTCTGGGGCCGCTGCTAAAGCCGCCTCTGCTGCCGCTTCCGTATCTTTCCATTTTAACTCACTTACCGTTTTATCGACTCAAAGAATCGACTTATGCCACAAAAACATCTCACTAAATGTTCCTTGGATCGATGCCATTGCAACCTTCACTAAATGCATGCACTAGTCTATATACCTGTTGGTCTAGAGAAATTCCATCTTCCCAGGGCATTTCTGGTATGCTCCAGGAATAGGGAGACCATTTCTGCTCTATCTCCCAGGCCGCGCCGATCAACCACAACTTTGTACCCAGCTTTCTCCAAAGTGCTCTTCCAAGACTCGGGGCTCGGGCCAAATATATCGTTCTCTGCATGTCCTCCTGCTACGAGCAAGAACGGCGAGAGCCGCACAACCTTCGCCCCAAAGCCCGACAGATCCGGCAGTAGGCAGTCAATGCCCCAAAAGCCTTCGATCGTTCCCAGGAATACATTCTCATGCTCCTTTCTTATGACCTGATACATCAGTGAGTAAAGAGCATCCCCGCCGTGGCCTGTGCCGTGTCCCACCAGAAGCACCGCCTCTTTCTCCGGGCCCGGGTGATATGCGCCTTCTCTGCAAAGACCTGGTATTAGGGATGATACCCTCCGGCAGTCCGCCAGGCTGGAGAGCAGAGGCGGGCCAATCTCCAGGTGCGAGAAGGCCGGATCTCTCTCTTTCAATTCCATAACCAACGCTGCCATCTGATGAAACTCTCCGCCCGGCACGATCTGCAGAGATTGGACGACCACACTACGAAGCCCTTCGTCGCATAACTCCTCTAGCGCACTCTGAATGCTCAGGATGCTGATTCCTTCCTTCTCCAGCAACTTTTTTCTCATGATGTGAGATGTAAAGGCCAGCCGAACCGGAGAGCCAGGAAATGTGCGCTCATAAGTCTTTTGGATCTGGCTATAAGTGGCCAGGGCAGGAGGAAAAAGTGTGCCATAGGGAGCAAGCACAATTCCAGGCAACTTTTGCGCAGCCATCAAATCAGCTCCTTCCTTGGGCTTTTGGCCCTCGGATACGATCCCAGCACCCTGACCATGGAAGCCTTTTCTCTTATGGCGACTATTGCCTGCCCAACTGTGCTATCATCCACATGCCCTTCCAGATCGATGTAAAAATAGTAATCACCAAGGCCCTTGCGACTGGGGCGTGACTCTATCCTGGTCAAATTGATATTACGCCGTGCAAACTCCTCTAAAATGGAGAAGAGGGCACCAGGTCGATCCTTATCCAGGTAGATGACAAGCGAAGTCTTGTCCCGGCCGGTGGCTGCGGCCATCTTTCTGGCAGCTACGATAAAACGGGTGACATTATCGCTTGCATCTTGAATCTCCCTGGCCAGGATTTGCAGGCCATATTTCTCGGCAGTGTCCGCACCGGCTACCGCCGCCATCTCCGGGAACTCCTGGGCCAGGCGGGCGGCATGACTGGTTGAGCCGGTGGTCCTGATCTCGGCTTTTGGATAATTCTCGCGTAGGTATTGCCGGCACTGGGCCAGCGCCTGGGGGTGGGAGAGGATAACCTTGATGTTGCTCTCCCCCCGTCCAACCAGACAGTGTCTGATGGGAACGTTTACCTCTCCCACAATCACAGTCTCCAATCCGAGGAGCAGATCCATGACGGTGGTTACTGCACCTTCCAGACTATTTTCTACAGGGACGATGCCAGCATCAATCTGGCCGGACGCCACCGCCTCCAGCACTCCTTCAAAGTCATTGAAATAGACAAGGCATGCCTGTGGCCTACTCTTTATCCAAAGGCGCGCCGCCTTTTCCGAATAAGTTCCCTCCGGCCCTAAAGCGCCAATCCTGTAGCTCAAGGTCAAACATTCTCCTTTGTTTTTTTATCCAGCTCGGCCATCAACTCCACAGCTCGATCCACACTGATCCTGCGCTCGGCTGCCATGCGGGCGGCGACGATCTCAATCATATCGCATTTGGCACCTGCCTGCACTGCCACATTCTTGGCGTGCAGAGACATGTGTCCTCTCTGAATGCCCTCTGAGGCCAGCGCCCGCAGCGCTGCAAAGTTCTGACACAGCCCCACCGCGGCAATGATGCGGGAGAGATCGTCTGCGCTCTTGACGCCCAGAATTTTCACAGCCGTCTTGGCCACAGGATGAACGCGCGTCGCTCCACCTACCAGTCCTACAGCTACTGGCAACTCAATGGTTCCCACAAGATCTCCATCCCTGTTCTTTTCATAATGGGTCAGCGATTTGTAGCGTCCGCCAATGCATGCAAAGGCATGCGCTCCGGCCTCAACGGCCCTGGTATCGTTCCCCGTTGCCAGCACCAAGGCCGTCACTCCATTCATGATGCCCTTGTTGTGAGTAGCGGCGCGGTAAGGATCGACCTGAGCCAGCTCAGATGCCAGAAGTATTCCGTCCACCACCTCATGGCCACCTATCTCCTCGGCCTTGAAGACCGCCTTGGCCCGGGCCAATCGAAGATCGGCCAGATTGGAGATGATGCGCAGGTATACTCTCCCGCCGGTGATCTGCTCAATGCGCGGCGCGAGCGCTTCCGCCATGGTATTAACGGCGTTAGCTCCCATAGCATCTCGACAGTCCACAATGAGATGAGTTACAACCATAGGTCCCATCTTGGAATCGATGACATGAACCTCGATATCCTTGACGCCTCCACCATATCTGACCAGCATGGGATCCTTTTCGTTGGCCATACTGGTCAGTTCGTCTTTAGCAAGCAAAATAGCCTGGCGGGCCGCATAAGGATCTTCGATTCCTGTGGCCTGAATCAGAGCGCGCATGACAGGTCCAGTGCTGGAAGTAAAGAAGCCGCCCGCTTCTCGTGCCATTCTGGCGCCGTTGCTGGCAGCAGCGATGACAGAAGGCTCCTCGGTTGCCATGGGTATGAGCACCTCTCTGCCATCGATGACGAAGTTGGTGGCGATTCCCAGCGGCACCTGGAACATGCCGATCACATTCTCTGTCATCTTGTCGGCCTGGTCAAGAAGAAGGCCCGTCTCTACCTGCGCGACCTCTTCTGTGCCGATTGCGGCCTGTTCTGCCACAGCGTTAAGCCTCTCGGAAGGAGCAAGCTTGTAGAATCCCGGTATTCTGGAAGTCATAGATCTCATTTCCTTTGGAAGGGGAAAAACTTTATTCCAGCCGGTGGATTTATTTTTATGGTCCTATCTTCATCTCCGCCTATTGCCAGAGATATTCTAAAGCTGGAAAGCATTGTGGGACGGCTCAGTCCCGTTCAAAAGATGTTGCTTGGGACTGATGGATCGGTGACCAACCTTCTGGAAGTGATCACTGGAAGCCCAGTTGAGATTGAGACACTGGTGCAGAGGGTTGAGCCGGCAGATGAGGCTGTGGCACGAGAGCTGCAAATAAATCCGGGAGAAGATGTCAATTTCAGGATAGTGCTTTTAAAGAAGGCAGACAGCCGGGAGGCATTGGTCTATGCGGTATCGCATACACCCCTCAAACGGCTCGATGCCAGCTTTAAAGATGACCTCACCAAGGCCGACATTCCCATTGGAGCAATCCTGAAAAAACATCGCATCGAATCGAGGCGAGATATAACGAGCACGGCATTCTCTTCAGCCGGAGAGGAGCATTGCCGGGCCTTTGGCGTCTTTGCTCGCGAGATTATGCTCACCAGAAGCTACCAGATAATTCGTCACGGCCAACCGCTCATCTCCATCAATGAGACCTTTCCCTACAATAGCTTCCGAGATGAACAAAGGATTCTGATCCAGACGCCTTCCCGACTGCATCTCACCCTGACTGACTTAACAGGCAGCAGCGGTCGCGTGGATGGGGGCGTGGGCGTCTCTTTAGATGAGCCGAACATATTGCTGGAGGCAGAGAGAAGTGAGGATCTGCAGGCTTATGGAGAGAATGCAGATCGGGCACTGGACGCGGCCCGGGCGGTGCAAAAGCATCTGGGCCTGGGCGGTGCGCGTCTGCAAATTCGCAGAGGATACAGAATGCATGTGGGTCTGGGCGGGGGAACACAGCTGGGCATTG
>JAQTXY010000158.1 GCA_028688535.1 Methanothrix sp.
ACGAGTCTAGGTTAGCTCCCAGGGGGCTGCCGCCCTCTTTTCTCGCCAGGAATCCATCCAGGCCATCTGCCATTGCCGCCAAGAGGATGAACACCACGGCATACTGAGGACAAATGGCGCCCCAGGCCCCGCCTGCGGCAAGAATTGCCAGAAATCCGAAAATGACATTTAGAAGCGTGAATAAGTCCGGCAGGCGGATAACCCGGAAGACATTCATGAATTCCTCACTGCAACCACCGTCTCTCCCGCCCGGACCTTGTCGCCCTTATTTACAAGCAGATTGTAGCCCGTGGGAATGCTGACTTCTACCCTCGAGCCGAAGCGGATCATGCCGATTCTTTGCCCTCGCGACACCTGATCACCGGGATGAACGTAGCAGACGATCTCTCGGACCAGAGTTCCCGTTATCTGGCGCAGCTCCATCTCTCCGTCATCTGTTTCTAAATGCATCCTGTTCTGCTGATTCTTGCATGCCCGTCCCATGAAAGCAGGCAGATGGGTGCCCTTCCGGTATTCGATATTGCGTACAAAGCCATCCAGTGGAGCCCGGTTAACATGCACATTGGATGGACTCATAAAGATTGTGATTCTGTCCGGCACGGCATGGATGATTTTTCCATCTGCCGGCGAAAGCATGCCATCTCCTCCCGGAAGACGATCTGGGTCCCTGTGAAAAAAGATCATGAAAACAAAACCCGCCAAAGCCACGGCTGACAATAGCCAAATTCCTGCTGCAGCTAGCCCAGCAGTGAGGAAAATGGGCGCCATTACCCATGCAGTGGAATTTCTCGCCAGCTTCATGCGATATCTCCTCTCCCAGGTTTTATCTCTGCTGCAAGCTCATCAATGATTGATAAAAGCTCCGGCAAGAGCAGAAATACCAGGTAAGATATGGCCAGAAGCGCTATGGTAGATCCTATCTTCGCAATTATATTATGAGCTATATCAAAGCTGCCTTCCCCAAACCAGCTCCAACCGTAGGCCATGAGTACAAATCCATTTCTCACAATGTTCAAGAGATATATGGAAAATGTAGATGCACTCAGAGCCGCCAGCCTGCGACTAAGTGGTGCCTGAACTGATAAAATCACTCCTGCAAATAGAGCAATGCTCTCAATAGCTGTGCAGGCCAGGATGATCTGCACCGATCGACCATTGAGGCTCATTATGTTCCAGTTCTCCAAGACCACGGGGATGGAGAGAAATTGCAGCATCTTTGCAGTTATCTGGGTGGTAAAACCAATTAGTCCAACCTGAAGAGACGAAATTTCGGCAAATGGGAAATAGATTATCCCGCAGACGGCTGCGGCATAGCTCGCCCAATAGCATGCCTTTGACGAAAAGCCCCGGCTCATCACAATCCAGGCCATATAGAAGCTCAAAAGACCTGCTCCTAAAAAGAGAGCCACATTAAAGTAGTCTTCTATGGCCAAATAATGATCTATCTGACCGAGCCAGAATAATGCAAAGAGAGCCCATCCAGGAACTGCTATACGGCTGATCCTGGTCAGGGCCGATGCCAGGAGTAAAGCCAAGCTAATCCAGAGCAAATAGGAAACCAGCCATTCCAGCATCATCTATCCTAGAAGTACCACAGGTTTATTTAGCATTATCTACTTACACCCATCAGCTGTGATTTTAGGGTAGAGCACGGGGATAAATCGTTAGGTGGGGTCTAGTTAAATATGAATAAAAATATTTTAATTACCATTTCGGTTATATGCATAATTCTGGCAGTCTTATCATCCGTACAGGCATTCTCTGCACAGGCTGCCATGCTTTCTTCTGCTACCGACCAGAAGATAGAGTCCAAGCTTCTAGAACTGCTGGCTGCCAGGGAATATGGAAAGACACCAGGAGAAAAGATCCCTGTGATTGTGATGCTCAATGCAGATGCCCCATATAACTCAGACAGTCTTATTTACGATGATCTAATTTCTAACGATCTTTCTGTTAAATATAGATTTCAACTAATACCCGGCCTCGCAGGGCAAGCTACTGGCAGAGCTATAAGAAAAATGGCAGAAAGTGAATGGGTATCGGGAATTTATTTTGACGGAATAACCCAAGTAGCATTAACCGACATGAACTCGTCTTCGGATTCATCAATCGAAGGTTCTGTCTCGCAGGATGAAATAAATGATGGATATCGTTCTCCGGCCGAAGTTATAAAGGCAGACAAGCTCTGGGAGAAGGGTATCGATGGCACGGGAATAACCGTGGCTGTAATTGATTCCGGGATCGATAAAAATCATCCGGACCTGATAGGCAAGGTAGTAGCCGAGAAAAATTTCCTGGCAGATGAGATCACAGCAGACGATCTGCTGGGACACGGAACAATGGTGGCAGGAATCATTGCCGGCTCAGGTGCGGCATCCAATGGAAGCTATAAGGGAATTGCTCCCGGAGCAAAGTTGATCAGTGTCAAGGTGATAGATGGCAAAGGGGACGGCAAGGTATCGGATATCATAGCTGGAATTGAGTGGGCCGTTTACAATGGGGCAGATGTCCTCAGCCTCAGCCTGGGCGGCATAAATCTGGGCGAGACCAACCCGCCCATTACCATGGCTGCGGATAATGCTGCCAATGCCGGAGTCGTGGTCTGCGTGGCGGCAGGCAATCGCAACAGCAGCGAAACCGGGGGCCAGGTGTCAGGAACCTCCAGCAGCCAGGTAGGCAAAAGCAAGGCTCCAGTCAAATTATCCCAGACAGACGGCAGCAAGAATGATGTGTATTATCTCCTTGTTCCTATTGTCCTGGCTCTGCCGCCAGGTTTGATCGACTCTCCGGGCGATGGTGTAAAGGTGATCACCGTGGGAGCCACGGACGCCAATGGCCACATCGCCAGTTTTTCCGGTTCAGGGCCAACCAGGGACGATCGAATCAAGCCGGACGTTGTGGCACCGGGCGTTGATATCATCTCCATTGTGCCCGTCAGCGTGAAACGGCCAAGCCCCGTGGACATCTATTATTCCCGTGAGTCCGGGACCAGTCTCTCCGCACCGATAGCGGCGGGATTGGCAGCACTTCTCTTACAAGCTGACCGAAATCTCAGCGCGGCTGGCGTTAAGGCGGCCATGACCAGGGGAGCAGCAAAACTGAGCAGCACTCTGGGTGAGAGTTACGAAGAGTACTATCAGGGAGGCGGAATGCTCGATGCACTCTCTTCCTATGAGCTTCTGGCAAATAATAGTAATAGCAATATCTGCGGAGTGATTCCGGATCGTTGGACGGCCGGTCGCTGGGCATATCTGCCTGCGGGAAAAGGAGTATATGTTGGGCTGGATACGGGCGCAGACAGGCCGCAAAAGAAGATTTATGCGCTGGCTCCGGGAGATGAAGACTGGAACTTGCGTTTTGTATTCTTTTGCGATCAGGAGATGAAAGACCTTAAAACGTCTGTGCAAGGAGAGGTGGCTGATTGGGTAAGCCTACAGCTCTTGCCGAAAACTGTTATGGCCAATGATCAGAAGGTCTTTGCGGCATCGATGAGTGTACCGCAGGATACCGCTCCGGGACTATATAACGGCAGCATTGAGATCGCAAATGAAAACATGAATCTTCTGCAGATTCCCATCAGTGTGAATGTGGCCGTGCCCTTGAATATCTCTCGAGGGATGGCCAATAGCTCTGGATCGCTCAACGGGAGCCAATGGCATTATTACTACCTGGAGATGAAGCCAGGAACAACTGAGTTTGAAGCGTCATTAAAGTGGCAGCAGGACGCAAATCTCGATCTCTTCCTGCTCTCCCCTACCAGCGAATATTATACGGGTGAGATGAATGCAGGTAAGACGGATGCTGGTGAGACGACCATCCGGCAGACAGATAAGAAGATAACGGGACCTTCTTCGGGAAGATGGCTTATTGCAGTGCACAGTGAGAATGCAATTATCCCCGCAAACTACACGCTGCAGGTAGAACGGTCTCAGTTAGAGACTGCACCTATGCGCTGGAGCCTGGAGTCGGCTACAGCTGGTACAAGCAGCAAAACGCAGTTTTCTATAAGAAATCTTGGTCTGTCTCTGCAAAACCTCAGCTACACCGGGATGATCGAGGACACTACTGTTCGGGAATTGGGGGGCCATGTGGGATATAAAGAGACATGGAATCAGACTGTAAATGTCACCGAGATCACAAAGAAGATCTCAGCAGAGTTGAGTTCCCTGGATGACAATAACGAGAGCGAGGTTGCCCTGGTCTTTGAGAATCCCAGGGGCACGGCCAGTGAGGAGAATGCTGCTTTGGGAGCAGATAATCTCGGTCCGTTGGAGATCAGCAATCCGGAGTTGGGCAACTGGACGCTAAAGGTTTACGGATACAATGTTCCCCTGGAAGGAAAGCCCTTTAGAGTTCGTATCAAGGAATATGTCGAGGAGAATTGGAGCTGGATCACAACCAGTGGCCCGCAGCGATTGGAGAGCGACTCCAATGGGACGTTGTTGGCTAATCTCACCATACCAGAAGAAACCTCGCTTCCCAGGCTGGATGGGTACATCAAGATCTCTTCGGACAGCCATACCTTTGAGATTCCGGTGAGCGTAACTATTGCTGGCAGCAAGCTGGCGGGACTTACGAAAGAAGAGGCAGTAGATCTCGACGACGATGGCCTCATTGACGTGCTTTCCTTGGGCTTCGGCCTGAACATCACAGCGCCGGGAGAGTTTCAGCTAAAAGGGGTGATGGTAGACTGCAGCGGCAACTGGATTGGGGCAATAGATCGCAGCTTTGCGCTCAATAAGAGCGGAAGCATAATGGTCAATGCCAGCGGCACCGATATTTGGAGATATGGCAAGTGCGGTCCGATGCGAATTCAAAATCTCATTCTCTACGATGGCAGTGGAAACTACATCGATCGATTCGACAAAGAGATTCTCATAAACCGGCAGCCAAAAGAGTTCCAGCCGCCTGCCGCCTATCTCACCGGCGAATACCTGAACCAAACGAGCAGCTCCGCCATAGCCATCGGTGTGAATGTGACTGTCACCAAGCCAGGCCGGTATGAGCTGCAGGGCATTATTGTGGATGATGCCGGAGACGAAGTAGGAGAGGGGAGCACAAAAGGTGATCTGCCCGCCGGAAATGCCACCATGCTGCTACAGTTTGATCCCACGCCATTCATAAGGCAGGGGGAGGTCTCAGCGGTTCATCTGGTGGATCTGGTCCTGAGCCGAGAAGGAAGGGCGCTGGAGGCAAGAAATAATGCCTGGAGCTCAGAGGACATAGACCCGCAGGCATTCCAGGCAGAAACGGTGGCGACTAGCAGTTCTTCCGGAATTCCGGTGGTAAAACTGGGCGGAGTCGACGGGGTGCAGCTGGAGAAGGGCACGGCGGTTATTTCCTGAGAGCTTCCTCCCGGCTTGGCCTGAGATTCAAACAGGTCCGGTTTCA
>JAQTXY010000159.1 GCA_028688535.1 Methanothrix sp.
CTTTCCAGCACGCTTTCTTTGTTGTCGACCAGATCATCGCCGAGATCGTGCAGGGCATCTGCGAGACTCTGACGACTCCGTCCTTGATCAATCTGGACTTTGCCGATGTCTGTACCATCATGAAGTCAGGGGGCGCGTCCTTCATGTTTGTGGGCGAGGGCAAGATGAAGAGCAGCCCAGAGAAGATCGTGCGCACGGCTCTGAAAAATCCACTGCTAGATGTGGACTATCGGGGAGCCGGGGCCTGTCTTCTGCACATGACCGGCGGGCCGGATATGACCATGAAGGAAGCTGCGGCCATAGCCGGAGCCCTCACTCAGGAGTTGGACCCCAGGGCCAATGTCATCTGGGGAGCGAGAATTCGGCCCGATTTTACAGGAAAGGTGAGGCTGATGGCCATAATTACAGGTGTGAAATCGGCCCAGGTTCTGGCGTCCTCCCAGTCCCGGCAATCCGGGCCGCAAAGAGAAAAGCAGATAGGTCAGAAGTATGCTAAGATAGATCTGATAAAATGAGCGAGATAATGTTGCAGATCCTGGCCCTGATGCTATCAATCGTCCTGGCAGTGGGCACAGTCTTTAGCATCCGCCTCTATCTGGAGATTTGATGAGCTAAGGGGCTCTTGGCAGTTAGCCCTGCCCCTTGGGAGTCACCCTCTGAAACTTCCAGAGCCGCTCCAGCCTGGCTGTGGCATCTACTCCCATCTTGGTGGTGATGCCATCTCGGCTGCGCGGATCAAGGGTGCTGCCCCGCACATTGGGATGGATAACGAGATCCTCATCAGCTCGCATGCGCGTGGCAATAGCAAACTCCAGGTCGCTGGGATCGTAGATGTCTATGTCCGAGTCGACGACCAGGACATGCTTAAGCGAGCCGTGCGCCTGGAAAGCAGCCTCTATGACCCTTTTCGCGTCCTGCTCAGTCTCTTTCTCTATCTGCACCACGGCATGGAAATAATTGCATCCGCCGTCCGTCAGGATGACATTCTTGACCTTGGCAACCTTTGATGCAGCCCTGTAAATAAGCGGCTCGTAGGGCACGCCCATGAGCATCTTGTGCTCGCCTCCTGCGGGAAGCAGTCCCTGGTAGATAGGGTTCTCACGCGTCATCATCCTGGTCAGCCGGATGACCGGCTCCTGCCGCACCAGATCACAGGTGCCGGTAATATCCACAAACGGCCCCTCGCTGGCCCGCTCTCCGGTGATGTAGCCCTCCAGCACAATCTCGGCATGGGGAGCAAATGCGCCGTTCTCCAGGCGCACCAGCTCAACGGGAGCGCCGCGCAAAGCAGCGGCATAGGAAAACTCTTTCTCCGGGGGAACGCGCGTGGATGCAGCTATGAGCAGCAGCGGGTCCACGCCAATGGCAATGGCCACCGGCACCTCAACGCCTTTAGCCATTGCCGCCTGGTAGAACTGATGGGTATGCCGACCTGGAACAAGACGTGCCGCCAGCCGATCTTTTCCCAGTACCATGAGCCGGTGCACACAGGCATTGAGTTTCCCCTCAAACTGGCTTACTACTACTGCCGAGGTGATGTAAGGCCCGCCGTCGCCCTTGAAATGGGTTAGAATGGGCAGCCGGGAGAGATCAGGAGTACTCGCGCACTCCATAAATGGTGAGGAGTTTACCTCGCGAACAGGCCCTTCGTAGCCAACTGCTGCGAGATGAGCGACCATATCAGGAGCGGCAATTCCCAGGGCTCGCGCCAGCAGAAGGCGTGTTCCCAAGATGTTTAAGCAGCACTTATGGCTATCTACATTATTAAACAATATGGGGCCTTTTCCCCAGGCACATTCCGCAACCTCATGGATAGGGGATAGGGATTCATGCACTTCTTTAAGAATCCCGTCCTTCTCCAGATTATCCAGGAAACCCCTAAAGCTCATGCTTTACCTTTCTAACGTTTATCTTAAAGCACTTTTGCATTCATAGCAAGAGCACTGCAATCAGGCCGGACAGAAAGACACCGTCAAAGGTCCCGGCTCCGCCAATGCTGGCCACGGGCGCCCCCAGATCACGGATCTTATAGAGGTTCAAGATATCTGCACCAATGAGGGCGCCAAGAGTTCCGCTAACATAGGCAATGAGAAAGATGAGATCATGTGGTGCTCCCCCAAAATAGACCAGCAGGATCGCAGCAATTGCCGCTGCCAGGGGCGGAAGAAGAGCAGGTGTGACAATTCCCAGGCCCTTAACCGGCTTGGCTACAAGATTGGTTAAGATGGTCACGAAAGCGATTCCTATGAGGGCATAACTCAGGGACTCTGGGAAGCGGTGGATTAACGCTATGGATATCAGAGCTGGAATCAGCGCCCCGCCCACGTTGACCGCCAGCAGAGTATTGCAGCTTACGACCTCCACTACAGGCACCTGGTAAGCGATTCCAAAGGCCCGAACGTATCGCTCCCGCACCAGAGGAGTGCTGCACTGCAGATTGGTCAGCGGTATGTTGATGCTGCTGCCCAGCAAGGAGGCGAGCAGGACCAAGAGCGCCTGGCTCCAGGAGAAGCCGATCTTGGTAAAGGCCGTCCTGGCCAGGTCCAGAAATAGAAAGCCAACCACTGCAAAGAGCAAGAATGCTAGTAGTAGCATAAAGAGCAAGCTCACAGGGCTATAAACCAACCGATTTCCCATAGACTCATTCTCAGCTCATCGTATAAATTTTTTTAGCATAACCGGCAAAAGAGATTAGTAATGGAATGCCCTGGTGTAACACATGAAAGAGAAGTGGCTCATGGCCGAAGGGCCGTGGCAGGAGATCAAGCCCATGATCACCACCGCTCTCGAGTCCGGCTTCGACTGCGTGCTGGTAGACAGAGAGAACATCGAGCGGGTGAGGGAGCTGGGCAAGATCAAAGTGGCCTGCTTTGCTGTAGAGAAAGGGACAGAGGATATTTTCGTTGTGGGCAAGGGCGGCGAAGGCGATGGAACCGTAGCTCTGCCCAAAGAGCAGAGCAGCTCTCTGGACGGGACTCTCGCCAAGACTGTTTCTGGGACTAAGGCAGCTTACGTGGTAATTGCCAACAAGAAGTATGAAGAGTTCGCCGTGGAGATGGGCAAGGTTGTTGACTATCTTCTCGTCATCGGCACAGACTGGAAGGTCATTCCCCTGGAGAACATGATTGCCGGACTGCAGGGCGTGCCTGTCAAGATCATTAGTGGCGTCAAGACGGCGGAGGAGGCGCGGCTAGCACTGGCCACTCTGGAAAAAGGGGCCGATGGGGTGCTGCTGGACAGCAAAGATCCTTCTGAGGTTAAGAGGGTCATGGACGCTGTCGAGCAGTCGCAAAAAGGCCGAATAGAACTTATTTCAGCAAAGGTGACTGCCGTCAAAGCTGTGGGCATGGGTGATCGGGTATGCGTGGACACAGCCAGCATGATGTCCTTTGGAGAGGGAATGCTTATCGGCTCCCAAGCTAAAGGATTTTTCCTGGTTCACAGCGAGTCTGAAGACAGTCCCTATGTGGCAGCGCGCCCCTTCCGGGTGAATGCCGGCGCGGTGCACGCTTACATCCGGGTGGGAGAGAAGACGCGTTACCTCTCTGAGCTAAAATCGGGTGATGAGGTTACCATCGTCAGCAAGGAGGGACTAGCCAGAACGGCCATAGTAGGCCGCGCCAAGATCGAGAAGAGGCCCATGATTCTCATCGAGGCGGAGGCCGGTGGACAGAGGATAAGCACTCTGCTGCAAAATGCTGAGACTATAAAACTGGTCGGCTCCGACGGCTTGCCCAAGCCGGTAACTGATCTCAAGGCGGGAAGCGAGGTGCTGGTGCATCTGGAGGAGACTGCCCGCCACTTTGGCATGAAGATAGAGGAGAGCATCCTGGAGCAGTAATACTATGAATCACAAGTCGCGCATAGTAGCCGTCCTGGGAAAGGATGCAGAAAATGATGTTCTGGCCACGAGCGACGCTGATATGATTGAGCTGCGACTGGACCTGCTCTCTGCAAGCGATCCGCTGCAAACCATAAAGGCTGTGCGAAAGGCCACCGCCAAGCCGATCATTGCTACAGCTCGCCCTCGGACTGAAGGGGGAATGTTTCAGGGCAGCGAAAGAGAGAGAATAGATCTGCTCGTTAAGGCCGCTTACTATGCCGACTATGTAGATGTGGAACTCCTGGCGGATCAAAGAGATAATGCCATTTCCAGAATAATAAAACCTGTAATCGTCTCTTATCATGACTTTCAGGGAATGCCTGAAGAGTCGCAATTGATCGATATCTACGAAGAGATGAAGAAGACAAAAGCTGCAATTGCCAAGATAGCAGTAACGCCCAAGAGCCTTTATGATAATTTGAGGATATTGCAGTTCTTACTGGATGCAGATATGCCCCTTTGCATGATCGCCATGGGCCGGATGGGTAGACATCTGCGGGTGATAGCTCCTCTCTATGGTTCAGCTCTCACCTACGGCTTTGTCACACAGAGCACGGCTCCAGGACAGATGAGCCTGGCAGAGCTGTGCCTGGCAAGAAAGCTATTATCGTGAATGATTTCTGTGATTTGGTGACGACAACTTTTATCTCACCCTCTGCCGTAAAACCGGGGGTGATTGCAATGAGCGAGTACAGAGAGCTGGTGGTAACCAAAGAAGATTACCTGGTGTTTCTGGCCCAGCGCCTGCGCCTGCAGGGCAACTGCCAGCGAGAGATTGAAAACGTAAGCTTTCCTTTTCTTTTTGCCTCGGGAAGCGAGATGCTTAGAACTTATATCATGGGCCAATCTGAGTTTACGGAAAGCCTGCCGGATAGGTACAGGCTGCCGGATAGAGGTTTTATCTGGTACCTCTTCAGCCAGTCGATAAGAGAGGTTCAAGTCATGCCGGAAAAGATAGTATTAAAATACGAGCTGCAGGATGAGTACCGAAAGCCGTTTCGGCAATTCTACCACTGACAGAAGGATGCAGAGTAATTCCCAACACCCTTTTCTATAATAATCGTATATCTAGTCATCTTCCTTCTCCATTGCCGATGGCTTCCTCTGGTCCTCGTTAAATACCAGCCATCTTCCTCTATGAGCTTGATAACATCCCTGATCCTCATCAAGTCTTCCTATTTTCAATGATTGGAAAATAAACTAATGCTGACACATGCCCGCCGGTTTGTAGCTGCAGGGTTAGTTGGGATGCAGTCTGGCGGCACGGATGGCTGGCTGAAATCCAGTTGAGTAGAGATGGCTGGGACGCCCGCATGCCAGGGGGGCCGGGGGCTCGCTCGGTACCGCTCGTGGCCAGGATGGCCGCTGGCGTGAAACTTCCAGGGGGGCAACGGGTATGCAGCTTAGCGGTGCGAATGGATGGCGGGAATCGGATCGAGCGAGATGGCAGGGGACGCCCGCACGCACTGGGGCCGGAGGCGCGCGCGGTCTTGCTTGCGGCCGAGCGG
>JAQTXY010000160.1 GCA_028688535.1 Methanothrix sp.
ATGGCCAAGGAAGGCCATCCTGAGAGGGCATCCCGAACATCCAAGGTGGGTGCTTAAAAATGGCAGAAGGAAAATGGGGCATTGCCCATATCTATTCGTCCTTTAACAACACGCTTATCACCATCACCGATATAACCGGATCCGAGACATTGGCGAAGATCTCAGGTGGCATGGTGGTAAAGGCGGCAAGAGACGAGAGTAGTCCCTACACAGCCATGCAGATGGCCATGCAGGTCGCTGATGCTGTGAAAGATAAGGGGATTGTCGGGGTTCACGTAAAAGTGCGCGCTCCCGGCGGCAACAAGCAGAGATCTCCAGGCCCTGGAGCTCAGGCAGCCATACGTGCTCTCGCTCGCTCAGGCCTGCGCATTGGCAGAATAGAAGATGCGACCCCCATACCCCACGACGGCACCAAACCTGCCGGCGGAAAGAGGGGTCGAAGGGTGTAAAGTTTGAAGTTTGAATTGCTGCAGCTCGAGGAGGACCGCATCCGGTACCTCCTCAGTGGCGTCACAGCCGCTTTTGCCAACGGCATTCGCCGCGCCTGCATGAGTGAAGTGCCTGTGCTGGCCATAGATGAGATTGGTATCTATGACAACACATCAGTGCTCTTCGATGAACAGATTGGATTGCGCTTAGGAGAGGTGCCCTTGCAGGCTGAGGATCTCAGTCTCTTCACCCAGCCGGAGGAGTGCCAGTGCGGCGGGACCGGCTGTCCAGGCTGCCGCGTGGAGTTCATGCTCTCCTCAGAAGGGCCGGGAACAGTCTACTCCAGCGACATTCAGTTCACCGATCCTGGTGTCAAGCCTGCCTTCGATAAGATCCCCATAGTTATTCTGGGCGAGGGCGAGAAGCTGGTCATTGAAGGCTACGCCACAAAGCATGTGGGCAAGGAGCACAGCAAGTGGCAAGCTGGCACGCTGTGCGGCTATAAGAATCTGCCCTGCATAGATGTGTTGGATTCTTGTGATGGATGCGGGAAATGCGTTGAGATTTGTCCCAGAAACATCTTGACGGTGGAAAACGGCAGAGCGAAAACTACAAATATACTGGAATGCTCCCTGTGCAAGCTCTGTATTGAGGCGTGCGAGCCGGGGGCCATTAAGCTCTCGCCCGTTCTGGACTCATTCGTGGTCTCCATTGAAAGCTGCGGTTGTATGCCCGTCAAAGATCTGGTGGCGAAGGCCGCTGACGAGATCAAGAAGAGGGCAGAGGATTTAGACGCAAAGCTGGCAGAGCTAGCTTAGAATTATATGGATCGGCCCTAAAGCCGATTCTCACAAACCCATTTCGAGCGGGGGTTTCCAAGCCAGGTCAAAGGAGCAGGGTTGAGGGCCCTGTCGCGCAGGCGTTCGCGGGTTCGAATCCCGTCCCCCGCATTAAATCTTTTTTCGGATATCGATTTCTCTTAAGGACTGCCTCACTTAGACTTTTGTAGCGATCATATAAATCTTTGCGCTACATTTTCCTTTGACCCTGTTACTCAACTTTTGAAAATATTTTCATTAATTATGCAGCAATTAAAGCTCATTATTTAATTCTCGAAAATTTTCTAAAATGTAAATCAGTTATTCAGATAATAATAACTAGAGTTTCCAAAATGAGAACTATTTTTTTTAAAAAAAAGCTTTTTGCTTTCTTTGAGCGAAATGTATTTAAAGATTGGGCCTGCGAGGTTTGTTAGAAACCTGGAGGAATACTTTATGTTGCAAGAATAATTTATATAAATATATATTAATTAATTTAAATGAATTGAAAAGTTGGTTCTAAAAAAGGAGTTGTATTATGCCAGAAATAAATTGTGATAATTGCGGTAAAATTATTAAAAGGAAAAAATCGAAAGTAGAGCGTGCAAAGAAACATTATTGTTCAAAGGTTTGCAGATATCATGCTCAATGCAAAGCCAAACGCCTTCCTATGATTATCGATGGTCATATTCATTTGGAAGTTACCAAAGGGAAAACAACCATATTTGATATTGATGATAGCGATTTAGCTGAATATAATTGGCAATCGCAAAAAGGCTACATTAGCAGAAAGAACAATGACGGAAAATATATCTACATGCATAGAGTTATCCTAGAAAGAAAGCTTGGAATAGTCCTAACGAATAAAGATGAACCAGATCATATCAATGGAAATAGATCGGATAATAGAAGAAGTAATTTAAGATTATCAACGCATTTAGAAAATTGGGTAGCGTGCCAATTTTGATGTAATTTGCACGGGCCCTGTATCCACTCCAATTCATTCCTCTAAGGATAAATACTTTCTACCAGTCATCCACTCCTCATTGATGTCTATCATAATGCAGACAGCTATTCTCAAGAGAGATTGATCATTCGAGAAGGCTCCTGCGGATCGACTTCTGCGTTTTAGCTCCTTGTTGATCCTTTCCAGGCTGTTGGTTGTTCGGATCAATCTCCAATAAGGTCTAGGAAACGCCCTGTAATTCCATATGTCGAATCTGAATCGGTCAATGGTTTCAGCAGATTTGGAATATCCTTTATCGTCCAGGATTACGGCTAATTCCTGCATCTTGCTTTCGTCATTGAGAGCATCCTTCAACATATACGCCACATCTTTTTTATCTTTTTTCGGAATGTTCTTGAGAACAGCACGCATAAAATGTACATTGCACATCTGCCATGAAGCTCCGACGAAATTCTTCTCTACTGCCTTCTGGATACCTTTATGCCCGTCAGAAATTACTAACTTGACCCCACTTAATCCTCGAACCTTTAGACCATCAAACAGGTTCTCCCAACATGACTCGTCTTCGCTATCGTCAACTGCTGCACTCAGAATCTCACGATAACCGTCCTCGCGGATGGCGGTAGCGATTAGAAGTGCCTTGTTGATGTATCTGCCATCTGTCCTGATTTTAAAGTAGGTTGCATCTATGAATAGAAATGGTGTTGGCTCCTCGATTGGCCTTTTCAGAAACTTCTCGACATCTTCATCTAGTTTTTTCACGATCCGCGAGACTTCTGAGGCGGTGATGTTCTCCAATCCTAATTCTCGGACTATTTTTTGGATTCGCCTTGTTGATACTCCTTGGAGATAAGACTCTGCAACGACAATTTTCAGAGCTTCTTCTACTCGCGAATATCTCGCGAAAACACTCGTCTTGAATGGAAACTCACGTAATTGGGGTTTCTTGAGCGTTACTTCTCCATGAATGGTCTTTAGATTTCGATTTCTAGTGCCATTGCGATGCGCCTTCCTTTTGCCGTTGCGCTCATAAGGCTGGGCTTGGATCTGTCTTGATGCCTCGATCTGCATGACCTCATTCAATAGTGATGCGGTCAGGTTTCTCATTCCTTCTTTCTTATCGACAAGATAATCTTCTGCAAAGTCCTCTATATCCATGGCTCTGTGTCCCTCCTATAAGTTTCGACGAACTTAGGGATACAGGGCTAATTATTAAATCCAATGAGGAAATAACTTGCTGCCAGTAGGGCAAAAGCAAGAATGATCTCGTCATAGGACACTACTACTATTTTACATCAAAATTGGCACGCAACCGAAAATTGCGCAAATACAAAAAAGCCGAATAGAATTATTTGCAGAAAAAATGCATCAAGAAGATATAAAGGGGTAAGTTTCGATAGAGCCAAACAGAAATGGAGGGCTAGAATTTCCCCTGATGGTGCAACTTATCACTTAGGATATTTCGATTCGGAAAAGGAAGCTGCAAGAGAATATGATAAAACTGCTATTCATTTCTTAGGTGCAAATGCTAAATTGAATTTTCCCTCAGAATGTTATGCATCGGATATTCATAAACAAGCCGGACCTGCATCTATTGAGGCTTGCAATTGCACTTAGAAAGTGTCTATTTATTTAGCTGGAGCATTTTCTCCAGCTCTTCTTTGAGGTCTTTGGCTTGCCCAGACCCTCGCATCATTGTCCCATTCCTGGCCTTTCTCTGTTGGTTCGTTAGGAATTCCTTATCCCTTTAGTTTTTTGCCCTTAAAACGCACCAAGTGCAAACATAGATGCAAATATATAAAATTATTGCATATTTTAATTTTATCCCTGTGGTGTTGGATTACCTCATTGTGGGCAGATTAGTAATATTATATCGCAATAAGATGATATGGCAATGATAAACAATATATTAATATGCCTATTTTCTAGGCCAAACATAATATGTTTTAAGGTGCTGGTTAAGAAGTGTTCACTTAAAGCTTCTCAAACTTCAAATGATTCTTAACAGAAATTTTTGGAACATCAACTAATGAAAGTTCAACTAATTTCACTTTCTGGAAAAATTTTAACATTAAATTTTTTTTTGAAAAATCAAAAATTAAAAAAAAGCAAAAATTAGTCGATTGATGTTTGTATATCGAAATGCTTATATATTAAGAGAATGCTATATTGGTTATAAACCATTTTAAGAGCCGGGCTGATCCCCCGGCTTACCCATGTCCCATGTATCGGGTTTGGGTAAGATGGTGCAGGACATGTGGATTTAAAAGGAACTTCCAAAACTATTCATGTTGGAAGGATGTTTTATATCCATATATATATAGAATTATAAAAAATAAGAAGATGATAGGAGTTGATGGAATTAGAACGAAATCTAAGACAAGTCGTTGGCTCGAAAGAAATAGGCAGGATGCTATTAATGCACAAGAAGAAAAAAATTCATGCATGAATTATCGGAAATACAATCTATTTAACTAGGAGATGGTAAAAATGGATTATGTAAAATTAGGAAATATATACAAAGTTTATAAAAATAATGGATATGTATTTGCAGCTAAAGTTATTTGTGAGAATGAAACGCACCTGCAATTTGAGAATTCCCTTGGAATTAGAACCATAATCGCGAAAAGTGCTATTCTGGAATTGGCCGATATTGGCAAGCCAAAGGACGGTGCATAAGCATGAAACTCACTTATGCCGATATAGTTCAAAAACGTGAGGATCTCTCAAATCAGATTATTAAAACTACTGCTGAATTTAAAGATGAACAAACTAGAAAGAATACCGATTTATTCAAAGAATGTGCTATTAAACTTAAAAAATTAAATAATCAATTTAAACCATTTAAGGATTTGTCAATAATTAAAGAAGCTTTGGATTTATTAGAGAACAATAAAGCATTAGATTATATTATAGATACAATTCAAACCGTGCATTTAGGTGATACCTCTTTATGCAAGGTTATGGTATTATCTTTTGTGAGTACGATAATCTCAAATACTTCAGGTATTCAACCCAAATTAACGGGAAGTTCTGGTAAAGGTAAAAGCCATTTAGCGGAAACCATATATTTCTTATTACCTGATGAGTATAAGGACGAAGGTAGTTTATCCGCAAAATCACTTTATCGGGCCGGGCATCTTAAATTAGGTAC
>JAQTXY010000161.1 GCA_028688535.1 Methanothrix sp.
GTCAGAACGGCAATTCCCGTCTTGCCGTCGAGCATCTCCCGGCTGTTCATATCAGCCCGACCAATGCCTACTGCTTCGCCTTTTAGGGTAAAGAGGGCAACAATATCGCCCTTGCTTATGTCAGTCTCCAGGCGGAGCAGCCCAGGCAAAGCCAGGGGCGCGCCGTGACAGATGGCATCCACCGCGTTATCGGCTATGACCAGTCGGGGAAGATGCCGCAATGCCGCCTCCACGGGTAGTATGACCCGCCGCAGGCCGGTCTCGTCGCCCGTCTCCTTCCAGGCCGCATAGGCATCGGTTAATTGATGGAGCGTGACCAGCGTCTCATCCTCTTGGAAGGGACCGGCACGCGTGCGGCGCAGCTCCTCCATGTTTGCGCCCGTGCCTAAAGCAAGACCGATATCAAAGCAAAGCTTGCGCATGTAGGTGCCCGCCTGGCAGCCTACGCGCATGAGCACGCGCTGCTCCTCTATCTCCATGACATCCAGATAATAAATGGTGCGAATGCGCAGCTCCTTAACCACAGAACTCTTCAAGGGAGGCTTCTGAAAGATGGGGCCCATGAATTCTCTGCATACATCGGAAAGCCGCTTCTTGGGCAGAGGCTTATGCACCCGCATGAGGCAGATGTACTCTTTTCCTGCCAGGAGAAGAGTATCCATAATCCTGGTCGCATCTCCCAGGAGGACAGGCAAGATTCCCGTCACCTTGGGGTCCAGGGTGCCGCTGTGACCTGCCTTTTCTACTTCTAAGATGCGTTTCACCCAGGCGGCGATCTCATGGCTGGTTGGGCCGGAGGTCTTGTCCAGATTAATAGCCCCCAAATTCATATGCACCTCTAGGCTGCGCTTCTCAGGAGGAGTGCCATAGGCCGGATTGGTCTTGCCGCTTCGCTTTACCAGCACAGACCGAACCTTATCAGATGGAAGAATTTGAGGATATTTGGCAGAAGACAGGGATGCAGATGATGAGGTAGACGATAGTGAAGCAGAAGGCGAGCTAGCGGAAGAGCGCGGCGATCCGCGATTCGATGACTTTTCGGCTTTCTCAGCCCGATCAGCGCGATGAATCACTGACACGAGCTGACCCTCACGGCTGCGAGCACAATTGCCAACGTCGCCGCTTCATCGAACTTGCCGCTATCAACAACCAGATCATATGCAGAAGAGTCGCTGATATCAATGTTGTAATACATCTTGTACCGCCGGGATTCGCTTTCCTCTCGAGCCCGCGTCTCCTGCATGGCATCTTCAGTCAGCTTTGCCTCGCGTTTGGCGATCCGCTCGGCTCTTGTGCGCAGATCAGCCTTCAAAAGGACCTTTAAATCTGCCGGCAGTAGATGCCCAGAGAGCCGACCCTCAAAAATCCCGCCCCCATCCCTGGCCAGGACCTTCTGAGCATCATCGATGAGATAATCGATCTCAGGACCTTTCTCGGCCAGACGGTTCATCTCCCGGACAGTGATATTCTTCTCAGCAGCGATCTTGCGAAAAAGATCACCGGAGTTGACCCAGCGCAGTTTTAACTGCAAGGAGAGAGAACGAGCCAGAGTTGAAGTGCCCGTTCCTGGCGCGCCGCTGATGGTTATTATCATCTCTAGCTCATGCTCCCAATGTCCAGAGCCTTACGGATGATCTGCGATACGGGTAGTGAACAGACAAAATACCAATAGAACCAGTAGAGGATCGGTCCCAAGACTGTAGCATTGATGGGATGCGTCCCCCAGAACGGAAAAGTCATCGTCAATTCCGGGTTAGCGGCTATAAAACTGTAGGCCCACATGAATAACGGTATGGATATGATACCAATATAGAGCATGGGCTTGAACTGCATCTGCATCATCTTGCCCTGATCGGATACCATCTTCATCTGCTCGTTTTGCATGGCTTGAATTCTGGCCTGGTCACCGGAAAGCTGCGCTTCTTTCATCCTTCTTTGCAGACTTTTCATCTTCTCTTGGGAACTACGCAAATACTCCCAGTCCATGGTATACTTCTGAATCAAGCTGGCGTATAGACCTGTGATGGCAGCCAGAATGAAAAGCACCACATGAAATGGCAGAATCTCGGGCAGCCATCCCAGCAAATGGCCGGTTGCAACCCCCAGGCCGGTTCTCAATTCGGTGCTGATCATTACCCCAAAAAAAAGGACAAAGCCAACCGCCATGGCGGCTTTGTCCATGGACTTGGTCAGCTGGGAATTCATGCCGACGCTCCGAAGAACTTCTGCATCATGGGGTACATCTCCTGAATCTGTTCGCTGGCTACCTGCTCATAGAGCCGATAGACAATGCTCACAGCCAAGAGCAGCCCAGTACCTCCAGCGCCACCCAGTGTGCCCAAAAGGCTGGCAATCAAAGTTAAAACGCCTATGATCACGCCGCCGATGACAGTCACCTTGGGAATATACCTCTCCATAAGCTTCTCAATGGAGGCCGGATTTCTTCTGTAGCCCGGAACCTGCAGGCCGGAGTTATGAATCTTGGCAGCCACGCTCTTGGGACCCATGCCCGTAGTCTCAATCCAGAAGATAGCGAAGATAATGCCGCCAATGATCAGGAAGGAAGCGTCCACTATCACATGCAGAAATATCTGCCATCCGGCAAGAGCCGAAAAGCCTAATTCGGTCATACCTGCATGGGGTTGCACCATTCCCGGCATCCAGTCACTGGGACCTCGCAGAGCTGACAGATAGTACATTAAGCCCGATACCGGTTGAGGCGACGAGCCGCTTATGGCAGCACCTGTAACCGAATTAACCTTGGCTTCGGAGATAAATGTTCCCAGAATGCTGGAATAACCGGTATAAGTGGTGACCACTCCCTGGCCGGTTATCGTGGCCGAAGTTACCGTGCCAAGCTTAGCTGCCAGCAATGCTCCGATCATCTCGATGTTGGCCTGAATGGCCCGCACCAGGATCATGGGAAGAACTGAGGCATAGACCAGCTTGACCGGAAAACGTCCCCGCGCACCCCGCACGCGGCTGTGGGCCAGCGGTATCTCAATTCTAGTGGACTCCACCAAGACGACCAGCAAAATTATCGTTATGGTAGATATGAGAGCCAGAATTCCCCCGGTTACTAGAATGAATCTCAGCCCTTCCGCTGTGAAGAGAGTATCGAAGCTGATCAGCTGTAGCCGAATGATATCGATCCATTTGGGTATGATGCCCACAGGAAGCCCGGCATCGCCGCTCGCCGGATTGATGATGCCCGTGACCAGCTGCTGGCTTATTCCTGCTACGATAAAGAGCCCCACACCCGAACCGACGCCCCATTTTGAGACTACCTCATCCATATAAACGATGAGAGATCCGCCTACGAAGACCTGAATAAAGATCAATAATGATATCATGCCCAGGGAGGTGCCCAGCGTACTGGCTAAACCAGCATCCGGAAGTAGATAGCCACCCAATACCTGCGGCAGAGCTTCAACTGCGACCATAACAAACACCAGAGCTTTTTGTGTACCCTGATAAATAGCCTGATCGCGAGGTTCGCTCAGATTGAGCTTGATGATCTGAGCACCCACGAGAAGCTGCAATACGATGGATGCAGTAACTATTGGACCTATGCCAAGGAGCATCATCGATCCGAAGGACCCGGCAAAAAAGGCACGATAAGCACTGAATATATCAATGGATGCTGTGGAAAGCCCGAAGAGGGGTATATTTCCCAGGGTAAAGTAGAGCAGCAGTATGGCTAGAGTCCAGCTTAGCTTTCTCTTAAAATGGACGTGCCCAGTGGGCCGCTCCACGGAGGGGAGCCGGCGCACAAAGGGCTCTATCGCATAAAAGAAACTCTGCTGGTTCATACTACTACTGCCTGACCACCAGCAGCCTCAATTTTGCTCTTCGCTGTCGCAGTGAATCCAGCCGCGCTAACGTTAAGCGTTCTGGTTACTTTGCCGCGACCCAGCACCTTCATCTCGGAAAGCTCAATCTTGCCATCCGGGCCTGCCATCTGGTCCAGCACGTCCACGTTGACCACCTCAAGTTCCTCGGAGAGAGGCAGCTTAACAAATCCGTGCTTACCCATCTCAGTTCCGAGAAGCATAGAGCGCATGAAGTGGTGTTTGCACTTCCCAGAATCTCCACGGCCGCCGCGAGACCCGCCTCCGCGCGCATTCTTGTGCTTGCCGTGATAGGTTCTGTGCCCTCTCTTATCTTTCGTATTTGGTCTAACCATGGTTTCTTACCTCATCCTCTTGATAAGATCCGCCAAGTCTGTGCGAAAACCCAGATCTCCGCCCTGTTGCGCGGTCTTCTTGATGGTCTTCAAACCCTTCCGGGCCGGATGGAGCCGGAATATGGGCTTGATTTCCAGATCCTTCAGGCTCGCGCTGCCGGAGGTAATAGCACTGGCCAATTCCTTGAAGGAGCCGTATGATGTATTCTCCTTCAAGAACTGCTCTGTCAGCCGTCGGTTAGCACTCAGCCGTCCCCGCTTCTCGAGGAGCAGAGCCAGCGTGTCATCGTCTATCTTGCCCCAGGCTACATAGTCTTTTACTTTCTGAATCATGCCCCGGTAATGTTCATCCTCTCGGACGACGATGCAGTGGTTGACTCGGTTTATATGCAGCATGGCTAGAGTGGACTTGATATCCGGCCGAAGGTTCAGCTCGCCTCTCAATCTCACTATGGCAAACATCTTCAAGCCCTCACAGTTACAGTATTGATGAGTGCATTGTAGGTGGCCTTGGCGAAGTTGATAGTCGTCCTGGTCGAGCCTGCCGTTCTTGTCCAGACATCCTTAATGCCTGCCATGTCCATGACCTTCTTGGATGTGTCACCGGCTGCTATGCCAAGCCCGCGAGGCGCCGGGATAAGTACAACCCTGACGCTTCCGGATTCGCCTACAACCTGGTAAGGCACGGTGTGCGCCTGGCCGCAGCCGCATTCCCAGCTACCGCAGCCTCGATTTACCTTCATGATATTGCGCTTGGCACTATCGATGCCCTTTTTGATGGCTTTGCCGACCTGAACATCTTTTCCTTCGCCCAGCCCAATATAGCCATCTCTGTTTCCAACAATTACCGTAGTTCTGAATTTGACTCTCCTTCCGGAGTCAGTCATCCTCTGAACCATATTGATATCCAGAACCTCATCCTCAAGGCCCGGTATCAGTACATCTATCAGGCCAGCCTCCTTAATAGGCAGACCTGAGGCAATTGCTTCATCGAAGGAAGTTACTTGGCCCTCAAAGACGAGCTTGCCCAGCCTTGTCCGGGGGACCCACTCTTCCTGGTAAAAATCACGCTTCTTTTTCCGATCCATAAGTTCACCCCAGTATCTTCTCTCGAACCTGCTCGAATTGGGCCACGATATCTGCTCCCGTGTACTTCTTTATGTGCTC
>JAQTXY010000162.1 GCA_028688535.1 Methanothrix sp.
AGAGTTGCTATAATATGTTTCGCGACGGTGCCCTTTCCCGAGCCGTCTATGCCCTCCAGGGTGATGAGCTGTCCCAACACAAGCCTGATTCGAGGCTGAAGAGTGATTAAATTGTCGCTGGAAATTCGATAAAATATAGATTTGTCGCCCGATACTAACTCTGGTACGTCATCCGATGGGTATCCGCAGTCAGCCCAGTAACCCTCGTAGCGGGCGTCTGTACCGCATTTGGGTTGTCTCATGGTCATTGGTAGACAGATAGTCAGTATCCTACCATAAGGACCTATCAACGCGGCCTGTAGTCCCCTTCTTGCACCAACATTCACAGCAGAATTCAAATTCTAAGCTTGTGTCAGCCCTCTAAAGGGACACAAGTTGAATGCAGCCTAAATTTATAAAGTTATCCCTGACTAAGTTGACAATTTTCCGGGGATTATCTTAGCTGCCTAGTAAGCTTTAAGTTGAAGTTGTACACTATCAATGCTGAGGTGCAACATTTGACCGACAAGATCTACGTAGTTGGGCACAAGAGTCCAGATACCGATTCTGTAACATCTGCAATAGCTTATGCCAATCTGAAGAACGCCCTGGGAATGAAAGAGGCCGTCGCTGCCGCCGCGGGAGACCTGAACGGCGAGACCAAGTTCCTGCTGGATTACTTCAAAGTTGCATATCCAGAGAAGCTCACCGATGCCACCGACAAGATGGTCATCCTGGTAGATCACAATGAGATGGCTCAGGCCGTGGACAAGCTGAATATGGAAAATATCGTAGAGATAGTAGACCACCACAAGATCGGCGGCCTTGCCACCGGCAAGCCCATATTCTTCCTCAATGAGCCGGTGGGCGCAACGGGCGGCATCATCGCGAACCTCTACGAGCAGAACAAGATCGCCATCAGCAAGGAGATGGCAGGCCTTATGATGGCTGCCATTCTCTCCGATACAGTGCTATTCAAGTCCCCTACCTGCACCCCTCGCGACAAGGCATCAGTCGAGAAGCTGTCCAAGATCGCGGGCGTCGACCCAATGGCGTTCGGCATGGAGCTTCTCAAGGCCAAGAGCAACATGTCTGCCAAGTCCGCCAAGGAGATTCTCATGGGTGACTTCAAGAAGTTCGACTTCTCAGGCACCAAGTCCGGCGTAGGCCAGGTCGAGGTCATGGATCTAGCTGATCTCGCCCCCAAGAGAGCTGCCATTCTGGAAGAGATGAATAAGATGAAAGAGGCCGAGAAGCTGGATATGGTCGTGCTCATGCTCACCGATGTCATGAAGGAAGCCAGCGATCTGCTCTTCGTAGGAAATGCAGCCGCCGCCGCAGGATTCGAGAAGGCTTTCGGAGGCAAGCTCGCCAATAACTCCATCTACAAGGAGAAGTGCCTCTCTCGTAAAAAGCAGGTTGTTCCGCCCCTGGAAGGCGCCTTCAAGAAATAAACACAACAATGCGGCCCGATGGCCGCTTTCCCTGCCTTTTTTAAGAGTGAAAATCACGGAACAAAAATTGCTTTAACATTACTAGTATCATCTACTGCAATGAGTCATCTCTTTGCTCATGCGTACCAGCGGCTTGGAAAGATGCCTGCGGGCACATGGTGGCACCTCGTAGTAACCTGTCTCCAGCTTTCGGGTGAGAAGCCGGCGCACACGATCCTCGGCATGGGTCTTGCAGCGGCGGCAGCGGTAGCCCTGACCCTTGCCTGCGGACTCCATCCTCTTTTGGCATTGGGGACAGAGGGGAGCAGACATCTGCACAATATCAGCTAGATGCAGGATGTTTATTTTTTCCAGGTTTAGCGTGCCATCCTGCACAGAGCCGTAGACCTCCAGCTCATCGCCGGAAATGAGTTGCTTGACTATATCGCGAAAGTTTTTGGTGGGCTCGAAGGCGGCGCAGTTAATCCGGCTGGTTCCATCTTGCAGCGGGAAGAAGAGGTGGCCGCCGACAATAGCTTGCGGCTGCTCTGCTACCAAGCCATGCAGCCTGTAGCTCTCAGAGTCCTGCACATCTGCCACAACGCCTTCCAGGATATGGGCATCTGTGCCCTGGTTGGTCTGGTAGAGAACACTTCTCTCGATTGGCTCTGATTTTATGATCTGCAATGCCTGCAAGATCACCTGAGGGTCACAGCCTCTTATGCCAAATAGCACCGGATCTGCGGAATGGGGGGCAAAGACGATCCGATTATTATGATGATCCACTGTATCCCAGGTGAGCGGATAGGTTAGAGCATCCGCTTCCCAGACGGATGCGGCATCTATGCGGCGCGGCGTACCCCAGCGCGCCCTTTCCCGGTAAGCGATTAGCTCGTAGGTATGGTCAGGAAGCACTGCCCCGATGGCCGCCAAGGCTCCGATCAGGCCGCGCCCCTTCTTAAAGCCCCGGTACCAGATTCCTTCATTATCCAGCAGCCTCTTGGCCTCTTTTATCTCCAAGATCTCTGTCACGGCGCGCTGGTAAAAGGCCGTCATCTGCGGCGTCTGCCGCGGCGCGATAATCAGGCCGGGATTGGTATTCATCCCGGAAAAATCGGAGAGCTGTAGCACCGTCTCCAGGGCCACATCCCTGACTTCCTCGCTGCGGTCGCTCTCCAGCTCAATAGCTATGGCGGCATTGCCACGCGTTTTATATCTAGCACAGGGATTGAGGCGAATGAGTTTTGGCAGGCTTGCCATCTCACCCAAAGGCCGAAGCCTCTCCATCAGCACTGCGGCCAGGTAGGTCGTGCACAGACCCATTTCAGAATCGGTATCATCTATTCCAATGAACATAGTCAGCCTTAAATAGCCGTCAAACTGAGATATATAATGATGGATAAGGAACTTCTCGCCGAGCGCGTGGAGGAGGTTCTGAGGCAGGGCGGATTTTCTACATCGGATCGCTGCTATCTCCGTCCCAGGAGCTTCGATCTTGCCGCCCGAAAGGGTAATCTTTTCCTGCTCCTCAAGATTCTCTCCAACATCGACGGCCTGAATGAGCAGACAGCCACAGAGGTGCGTCGTCTGGCCAAGCATCTTTTTGCCAGCCCCATACTGGTAGGCGAGAAGACCAGAGACCAGTACCTGGAAAGAGGCGCGGTCTATTTTCGCTACGGTATTCCTACGCTCAGTCTTAACACCCTGGCGGACTGCCTTTTGGATGATGCCCTGCCCTTGGTCTACGCCGCTCACGGTGGGCTCTATGTGCGCATTGACGGCACCAGGATGAGGGAGCTGAGGCTCGAGCGCGGCATCTCGCTCGGAGCGCTGGCTTCAGAGCTTGGTGTCTCCCGGCGCACCATAAGCAAGTACGAAGTAGAGGACATGGATACAACGGTAGATGTGGCAATCAAGCTGGAAGAGATCTTCGAGCAGGAGTTGATCCAGCCGGTGAACCCCTTCCTTCCCGGAAATGATGTGGTGGATAAGGGGCCGGTGACGGACACTATCCTGCGCCTGCTCCTGGAGATCGGCTTTGAGGTAGTTCCCACCGCCCAGCCTCCTTTCAATGCTATTACCAGAACGCAGGAGCTGGTGGTGCTGACCAGCGTCAGCAAATTTTCTCAGAGCATGCTCAAGAAGGCCAGGCTCATGAGCAGCCTCTCTGCCGTGGCAAGGACCAAGTCGGTAGTAATCGTCGACGGCGAAACCAAACTGGAGTGCATCGAAGATACCGCCTTGATCGAGAAGCGCGAGCTGGAAGGCATTGACGCCACCCGCGAATTCGAGGATCTGGTGGCCGAGAAACAAAACAAATAAGATTACTATCACAAAAATCATATAGGCCAAACCCAAATTACTGGCATGATTACTGGCATGAGACTGAGCTATTGGATGTTAATAACCTGGCTTTTGCTGCTTGCCGCATTTGGGGGAGAGGCGGCTGCACAGGCAAGTCCTGCAAACAATTCTATCAATGCCAGCACGTCCATGGGGACGCAAAACCTGGCCCTTTTCAGTATGCCAGATACCCGGCAGAGCACTGAATACTCCTGCGGCGCAGCTGCTATGCAGGCGGTCTTGGGCTACTGGGGAAGGGACATCGGAGAAGAGGACATCAGAGAGATGCTCAACACCAATGAAGAGTCCGGGACATATCCGGATGATATAATCAGGGTGACACTAGCTCTTGGTCTGCAGCCCGAATATAAAGAGAACATGACCATGGCAGATCTGGAAAGTTATGTGGCCGCGGGAATACCGGTCATAGTGGACTGCCAGGCCTGGAGGAGCGTCTCGCAGTACAACGAATCATGGGCGGATACCTGGTACAATGGACACTGGATGGTCGTAATCGGCATCGATGACAAAAATGTAACTCTAGAAGATCCTTACATTCTGGGAGAGCGAGGTATTTTGTCCCGTGAGGAGTTTGAGGCGCGCTGGCACAATGTGCGCGGCCTGGATGAGACGGATACCGTCAAGCAGATTCATATGGGAATTGCCATTCGCGGTGAGAAGCCGGCTTCATCATCCGGCTTTCGGCACGTAGATTGAGAAAGAAAAATGAAATCGATAATGGATAGAATCAAAGAATCGGGCAGAGTATTCGTCTTTGGCATAGCCGGGGACAGCGGCTCAGGGAAGACCACCATCTCGCGCGGCATAAAGAGGATACTGGGCGAGGAGATGGTCTGCTCCTTCTCCATGGACGACTACCACAGCCTGGACCGAAAGGCGAGAAAAGAGCGCAATATCACGCCCCTGCACCCTGAGGCCAACCATCTGGAGCTGCTGGCGGACCATCTGGAGCAACTGCGGCGCGGCGAGGAGATCGCCAAGCCGGTCTACGATCACAGCATTGGGGAGATCAGCGGCACGGTGCCCTTCGGACCGGCTCCGGTGGTTATCGTGGAGGGATTGCATCCCTTTTTCACGCCGAGGCTGCGCAGCCTCATCGATTTCAAGATATTTGTGGATCCATCGCGGTCGGTGAAGAGGCTGTGGAAGGTGCGCCGCGATGTGGGCGAGCGGGGCTATCAACCAGATCAGGTTAAAGCTGAGATCTTGCAGCGGGAGACGGACTACAAGCTCTATGTGGACATCCAGAAGATCTATGCCGAGATTGTGGTCAAGATTCAGGATAGCCGGTTTCATTTCTCACCTCTGGAGTCGGGAACGGCGCCGGACTGGTACTCGGTGCGGCTAATTCAGCAGATGCTGGAGCAGCCGGTCTCGGAGGTCGATCTGACCATTGATTTAAGCAAGATTCTGAGAAGCTCGGAGCATAATTTCTCTATCGAGTTTCAGAGAGATGATTACTACGGGAAAAAGGTGGGCATCATGACTGTGGACGGCGAGATTCATCAGTCCATGATTGCCGATCTAGAGAAGAAACTTTGCGACTCGCTGGGAACTTATGCCGTCATAAGCGACCG
>JAQTXY010000163.1 GCA_028688535.1 Methanothrix sp.
CCAGACTTTGGCCAGGAAATCGAAGCCCAACGTACGGATAAACATGCTGGTTGGGTCCATCATCTCACCGGCGGATGTTCGTTTTCTGCGGCGGCTCTTCGATGACTGGCGCCTGGGATATATCCTGATGCCGGACATATCCGAAACCTTTGATGCCGCCCTCAGCCGGGATCTGCCCCTCATCCCCCAGGGGGGAACGCCTCTTGAAGACATCCGGGACTGTGCCAACTCAATTGCGACACTGACCATCGGCGGATGGGTGCAAGAGCCGGGAGCGGGAGACTATCTGGAAAAGGAATTCAAAGTTCCCCATGTTGCTCTGCCTCTGCCCATAAGTTTAGAATTCGCCGACCGTCTGGCTGCAAATCTGGAAGAGCTGACCGGGCTTTCCATGCCGGAGAGCTATGAACGGGAGAGGGGACGGTTGCTGGACTCAATGGTCGATGCTCATAAGGTTCTGGCTGATGTTAAGACTGCAGTCTACGGAGACACCGAAATGGTCCTGGGCATAACCCGCATCATGATGGAGCTGGGGATGAAGCCGCAGATAGTGGCTACTGGCGCCGCCAATCCTGCGTTTGCGGAAAATGCCGCAGAGATTGCACCCGGGTCCAAGGTTTCGATGGGGGCTGATTTCTCCCAGATCGCAGAGGAGGCGGCGAGCCGGGATATCGAGCTCTTGGTAGGCCCCTTCACAGGGAGAGGGATTGCCAGAAAAGAGAATATTCCGCTCCTGCGGGTGGGACTGCCCAATCATGATCGCTACGGAGCCTCTCATCAGTTGTTCCTAGGATATGAGGGCTCGATGAATTTGGTGGAAGGAATGGCCAACGCCCTGCTGGAAAGCAGAGAGAAGGTGGCGACATGAGAGAAGACTACAAGCTGGAGCAGTTTCAGAATAAAGAGTATATCAGACTTGAAACTGTTAAGAGGAACGGACAGTTGGTTCCAACACCTGTATGGTTTGTGGTAGATGATGGCCGGCTCTTCGTTCGGTCCTATGCCAATAGCGGCAAGGTCAAACGCATGCTCAATAATCCTCATGTCCGGGTTACGCCCTCAGATGCTGTGGGAAAACCCTGCGGTGTGGCCATCGATGGCACTGCCGTTCGAGCTAATGGTGATATGGAGATCAAGATAAGTCAGCAGCTCTACCGCAAATATGGCTTGATGAAAATGTCCTTTGATCTGTGGGGCGCCATCAAGCAGCTCGACTGGGCAGTATTCGCCATTGAGGTTTGAAAGGAGCATGGGAGAAGGATATAAACCTCTCCCGCGGGAGCGAAAAGATTATATGTTTTACATAAACGCTATCATTCTAATTAAACGTAAACAATAGTGTTTGCATAGAAATTGAGTAGGAAGGAGGAAGAATGCAAATGATCAAGAAACATGTATTTGCAGCCTTGATTGTAGCTATAGTTTTGGCTTCGTCTGCAGGATTGGCAGAAGAGCCAAAAGAGCTCACCGTCTTTACTGCTGCGTCGTTGACGGGGGCTTTAGGAGAGATTGGACAGATTTACACGAATCAAACAAATATCGAAGTGGCTTTTAACTTCGATGGATCACAGGCGCTTCGCACCCAGATCGAGAACGGAGCTTACGCTGATGTCTTTCTCTCTGCCAATAAGAAGCAGATGAATGCCGTAAAGAATAGCGGACTGATGAACAACAGCAGCATCATCATCTTCACAAAAAACAAGCTCTCGCTTATCGTTCCCAAGGGAAACCCTGCCAAGATTGGCAACCTCTCAGACCTTGCCAAGCCAGGTCTCAAGATCGTCATAGGAACGAAGGATGTGCCGGTTGGCGACTATGCGTTGCAGATCATAGGTAAGCTGGGCAATGATTCCGCCTACGGTCCGGACTATAAGACAAAAGTGCTGGCAAACATTATCTCTCAAGAGACCAATGTCAATTACGTGGTGACCAAGGTAGCCCTGGGAGAAGCAGATGTCGGATTTGCATATGTCTCCGATATCACCGAGGAACTAACAAGCAAGGTGGATAAGATAGACATCCCGGATGAATACAATATCATCGCCGAGTACCCTCTGGGAATATTGCTGGAATCCAAGTATCCGGCCGAGAGTTGGGAGTTTATAGATCTGGTAATGTCAGATGAGGGGAAGGCTGTCTTAGAGAAATACGGCTTTGCGCCAGTGGAAAACGAACCTGTAATATCAGAAGGGACTGCTTCGGCGGCAAAAGCTGCAGCTTAACTGGATGGTTAATCCTTTGGGCGGGGGAAAGAAGAGTAATAGAGGATCAATGGCTTCCAATCAGGCTGATATTAGCCGTTTCGATGAAAGGTCTCTTGCTGAACTGGTAAATCACGAGCATGAGACACCGGGCAAGGCTATCTGCATCCCTTCCCGGACCCGAGAAGTGGCTATGAAAGCGGGTTTAGCCTTTTTGCTGACACTGGCCATGGCTTTCATAGCCTTGCCGGTGGTTGCGCTCTTCCTGAAAAGCCCCCTGGAGACTACCCTCAGATCTCTGCACGATCCGATGGTGTTGGATGCCCTGCGTCTGTCTCTTACAACATCGACCTTGACTACAATTATTGTGGTCGTTATGGGGACTCCCATCGCCTATGTCAGCGCAAGGTTTCACTATTTCGGCAAAGAGATCGCCGATTCCTTAATCGACCTGCCGGTAATCATGCCGCCTGCCGTAGCCGGCATTGCTCTGCTCATGGCCTTTGGAAGGATGGGTATTGTAGGTCACTACCTTAGCGCCTTTGGAATAAGCATCGCCTTTACCACCCTGGCTGTGATCATAGCCCAGGTCTTTGTCTCCTCCCCTTTTTACATACGCCAGGCAAGGACGAGCTTTGAAGACGTGGACCTGGCCTTCGAGAATGCGGCCCGCACTTTAGGCGCTTCCCGGGTTTACACCTTCTTGCATGTGATCTTGCCCATAGCCATGAACGGCCTAATCTCCGGTGCCATCATGGCCTTCGCTCGCTCATTGGGTGAATTCGGGGCTACCATCATGTTTGCCGGAAACTTCCAGGGCCGCACTCAGACCATGCCTCTGGCCATCTACACAGCCATGCAGGGTGATCTGGATGTCTCGCTCTGTCTGTCCATAATATTGGTAGCCATCTCCTTTGTGGTCATCATTATCGTGAAAACAATGACTCGGCGGGTGATTATGAGATGCTAGAGATTGATATCAAGAAGAGGCTGCGTGATTTCGATTTGCGGGTCCAGCTGGACATCCCCAGAGGCAAGACGCTCATGCTGGTGGGAGATAACGGCTGCGGAAAGACAACGCTGCTTAACCTGGTGGCCGGGCTCGACAATCCCGATAACGGGAGAATTGCGCTCGACGGCAGAGTGCTTTATGATTCAGGCAACGGGACAAATGTCCCTCCCGAGGCCAGAGGCATTGGATATGTCTTTCAAAGCTATGCCCTCTTTCCCCACATGAGCATTTACGATAATGTGGCTTTTGGACTGCGCACCCGGAGGATGGCGGCCAGCGAGATCAAAATCCTGGTGAAAGAGCATCTAGAGGCGGCTTCACTTTGGGAGATAAGAAAGGCAAAGGCGGCAGATATCTCGGGCGGCCAGAAGCAGAGGACGGCACTGGCTCGAGCTCTTATCATCGAGCCTCGTCTCCTTCTGCTGGATGAGCCGCTTTCCGCCCTGGATGTAAGAAAACAAGCGACTATGAGAAAGGAGCTCCGAGAGACAATTCGCGCCTGCGGCGTTCCCTGCATTATCGTCACTCATGACCTGAGGGATGTGGCCTGCCTGGGGGATCAGGCCTGCCTTCTGGAGCAGGGAATGATTGCTCAGCATGCTGGTGCCGAGGAGGTTCTTAACTGGGGCTTATGCACGGACTTCTGAAGGCAAGATGTAACAATCTTTGCATCTCCTAAAGCGCTGACCTATTCCTTTTATCAGGGATAGTTACACCATTTTTCACTTCTTAATTGTTGTTTCCTGTCTTAAAATGATTACTTTATTAATATCGTAATAATTAGTGGTGTTTCTGATGAGGTGCATTCATACATACGTCTCTATTTTATGCGATACTAAGAAATGTTCTCAAAAATATATTTAAATTCATAATCGACAGACTAATAACTGTAGGGGTTATGCAGTTATGAATGGATATGAATAGATCAGAGCAATTCAGATTTTCTATTAAATACCCTTTTAACTGCCTCGAATAAGGCCTCTGCAGCAATGTGCGAATGGATTTCGTTACACAGGCCACTGAGTTAATACAAAAATTAAATAGGTTTGGCTATACAATTGATTAAGGGTGATGTAGTTGGAAATTAATAGCGGGGACACAGCGTGGGTTCTGGTTTCAACAGCCATGGTCATGCTCATGACGCCGGGTGTGGGTTTGTTCTATGGCGGCTTGGTGCGCAGCAAGACCGTCGTCTCGATGATTGGTCTGTCCTTCCTGGCTTTCGCAATAGCGAGCATACAATGGGTGCTGTTCGGCTATAGCCTGTCATTTGGATCTGATATATCCGGAATCATAGGCGGGCTGAACTACTTTGCGTTGAGCGGCGTGGGTCTGGGCGAAGCGCCCCTGGCTGGAAATCTGCCTCATCTCGTCTATGTGGCCTTCCAGTTGGTCTTTGCAGCTGTGACTCTGGCCATCCTCACCTCCGCCGTGGCAGAGAGGGTCCGTCTCAGCTCATTCATTGTGCTGGCTCTACTCTGGACTACACTGGTCTATGATCCGCTGGCTCACTGGGTCTGGGCGGGCGGTTGGATGGCCCAGATGGGAGCGCTCGACTTTGCCGGCGGAACGGTGGTGCACATCAGCTCCGGCTTTTCCGCCCTGGCCATAGCGCTGGTCATAGGCAAAAGAATAGGCTATGGTGCCTACGTCATGGAGCCGCATAACATTCCTATGGCCATGATCGGAGCAGGACTGCTCTGGTTCGGTTGGTTCGGCTTCAACGCCGGCTCCGCTCTGGCTGCTAACGGTTTGGCAGCCTCCGCTTTGCTGGTCACCAATACCTCTGCCGCTGCCGGTGCACTCACCTGGCTCATTGCCAGCTGGCTGAAAGGAAAGCCCAGCGCTCTGGGAATGGTGAGCGGCGGCATAGCCGGTCTGGTGGCCATAACACCTGCTGCGGGATATGTTGATGTGACCGGAGCTCTAGCCATCGGCGCAATTTCCGGCGTTCTCTGCTACATGGCACTTCTCTTTCGCGTGGGTCGCGGCCTGGATGAGAGCTGCGATGCCTGGGCGGTGCACGGCATGGGCGGCCTGTGGGGCGCTATTGCTACTGGCATATTCGCCACCGCCTCAATTAACAGCTACACCGGCCTGATCTACGGCAACTTTCATCAATTCGCAGTAC
>JAQTXY010000164.1 GCA_028688535.1 Methanothrix sp.
GATGTTGATGCTGCGACTTTTCCCCTCCCGTTCTGTTGGGTCTTGTTTTATTGTCATAAGTGATCGAATGTATTACTTTGATCATACAACAATAGAATACTGGCGTTATATATTAGTATGGGTTAAAAATTAAATTGCCTAATATAAATAATAATCGGAGGGCCTTCGATGTCTCCTTGTCACTCGACGGGATTTATAGTGAGACAATCGTTTAACGCTCTTGGGATTAGGATAGGGTTATATGTATCAGCTCCTTATAAGCTTGTGAGTGCCTATGGATGAACAAGTAGAGCCAATAATCTTACATAAGCCGCAATTGGATTTATTTAATGCCTTGCTCAGCAAAGATATAAAATTGGCTCGAATGTATTTGGGGGCCATCAAGGTGCTCAATGACATGGATAACATAGATCGATTTGCCTTAGCCGCACATGACCTTCGTGAACTAATGGAAAAACTTCCTTATTATATAGATGTCGAAACAAAGGCACATAACGAAACGCTTGTCAATAAAGTTCAATTGATTAAAAAACAGTGGCATGAGACCTGTCGCAAGACAACTTGCGTTCGTGATGGAACCTGGAATGGTGAGATTGATAAATCACTGGCATCCATGCTTCGGGAGTTCGGATCCTTCTTCAAGTGGCATGATGAAAACCTCCCGAAAAGAAATGAGGAGATCACAACTGCTTTAAGGAAACTGGATATATCTGGATGCAAATTGCCTATTTCTCTTGAAGAACAAAACGTTAAGACATGGAAACAATTGCGCAAATACTTCATAGGAATTTCACATCATGGGAAACATCCGACTAAAGACGATTTCGATTCAAAGCTTGATATCTTTGAGGGCTTCCTTCTGGATCGTCTATATCCTAGGACTTTCACGGATTTAGATGAGATCGATGACATAATTCAGGAAGGTGATAATGATGCCTAAGCCAGAAGCCATAGAAAGGGCATTGGCCCTAATTAGCAAAAGAGGTTCAAATTGTGAATATTTCTTCGATCATCTCGAATCAGCGGCATGGATAGAACCACTGTATGAACATGGTATGTTCCAGCATCCTCCACCACCGAAAAAAGAGGGCGAGTTTATAAGCTTTCCATTTTGGCCGGAATCACGTTATTTAGCTCGCATGGCTTCCACATCGCCAAAACAGGTTCTTGATATAATCTTAAAAATGCCTCAGACGGATAATGTTCGGGTGCATGAAGATTTTATAGATGCTACCTGCAATATGCCGTCAGAACTAGCAGCGCAATGGGCAAGGAAAGAAACAAATTGGATTAAATCCCAGCAATATCTCTATTTTAACTATCCTGAGAAGATGGGATCGCTCATAATAGATCTAGCCCAAAATAATCAGATTTCTATGGCTTTAAATTTGGCCCGGTCGCTTTTAGAGATAATGCCTGATCAGAAGTCAGAGGCTGATATTGTTCAAGAAGAAAGGTACGGACTTCCACCCACGCCGCGAGTGCGGTTTGATATATGGCAGTATGAGCAAGTATTAGCAGTGGTTTTCCCATCACTAGTTAAGGTCTCCTGTTTTGAGGCTTTTATATTGCTATCAGACCTACTAGAAGCATTTATTCGTCGATCCAGAGGACCGGATATTAGCAAAAACTATGAGGATTATTCTTCGATTTGGCGTCCCGCCATAGAAGATAATGACCAAAATTTATACAATACGTTAGAAGATATGCTGGTATCAGCAGTAAGAGATAATGCGGAACAAATTGGATCAATAGATGCAGATCATCTCACTCGTTTAATCGAAATCCTCGAATCCAAGCAATGGAAGGTATTCACTCGGATTGCGCTACATCTCTTAAGGATATATGCCGATCGAGTGCCTATTCTTGTAGCGAATCATATTACTCATCAATTATTTTTCTATGATAATAGCACGTGGCATGAATATGCACTATTGCTAAAGGCATCTTTCAAGCTGATGCAACCAAGCCAGCAAGAGATAATTCTAAGTTGGATTGAGATAGGCCCTGACCTTGGGCCATCAATTAAATTAAAGGAAAAAAAAGAGGATAATAAATCATACGACCTAGAAAATGAGCAATATAAAAAAATCTGGATGAGAGATCATTTAGCTTTAATTAAAGATGATCTTCCTATAGATTGGATGAAATTATATGAGAATTTAGTTGAAGATTTTGGAGAATCCTCTCATCCTGAATTTACCAGTTATTCTGAAGGTTGGATCGGCCCAACTAGCCCTAAAAGTTCCGAAGAATTAAAGAGCATGACCGTTGATGACGTCATAAAATTTTTAAATTTATGGTCGTCACCACAAGAGTTCCATGTGCCGACTCCTGAAGGTCTTGGTAGAGTTCTTTCTAATGCAATAGCAAATGATCCTGAACGTTTTGCTCTAGAGGTTGCGAGATTCCAAGGACTAGATCCTACCTATGTGCGAGCTTTGGTTTCCGGGCTAGGAGAAGCGATAAAAAAAGGATGCTGCGTTGAATGGCAACCTATACTTACCTTATGCCAATGGGTAATATCTCAACCAATAGAAATCCCGGGGCGAGCCATTAATCACCGTGATGCAGATCTTGATTGGGAATGGACTAGAAAGGAGGTTGCTCGCCTATTGCATCGTGGTTTTGAAGAACGCAAAGGAAAGATTCCGTTTGGCCTTCGTTCTATTTGTTGGGCTATCCTTTCATCCCTTACAAATGATCCCGATCCTACACCTGCTGATGAAGCTATTTATGGTGGGTCCAATATGGGCCCTGCTACACTATCGATAAATACCACTCGTGGCGAAGCTATGCATGCATTAATCCAATATGCTTTTTGGGTTCGACAAGATATTATAAAAACGAAAGACGAAGATTACTATAATTCATCCGGCTTTAATGAAATGCCCGAGGTGCAAGAAGTCCTGGAATATCATCTAAATCCACATAATGATCCGTCTCCAGCGGTGCGTTCAGTTTATGGTCAGAGGTTTCCTTGGCTCGTTGTGCTGGATAAAGAATGGGCATCTAAAAATGCTACAAAAATTTTTCCACCTCAAACGAATAAAGAATCAAAAGACTTATACAGTGCTGCATGGGAGACCTATATCACTTTCTGCGATATCTACGATAATGCATTCGAGATTCTAAGAGAGAATTATTCTGATGCTATTGAACATCTTGCACATTCAATTGATGATCGCAAAAAAAATTCAATCGAATCTGATAAGCGATTGGTAAATCATCTTGTAAACTACTATTGGCGTGGAAAGCTCAATCTGGATGATCCTCAAAGCATGATCTCCAGATTCTATATAAATGCTCCGGATTCTCTTCGAAAATATGCTATAGAATACATAGGCCGTTCGCTTTACAATGCTAAAGATGGAATCAATGCTGATATCCTAAAAAGATTGCGGGTCCTTTGGCTAAAGCGAATCGATGATTTGCAGATCATGAATAAACGAGGGACTCATCCAGCGGAGCCCATTGCCTTTGGTTGGTGGTTCATATCTGGAAAATTCAATGATATCTGGGTTACAGAGCAACTCAAGATAGCCATTCAAATTGCAGGCAAAATAGAACCCGATTATAGTGTTCTAAAGCAGTTATCCAAAATTGCCGCTAAAATGCAATTGCCCGCAGTAGAATGTTTAGATATCTTAGTAAAAAATGAAAATGATATAAGGTCGATAACTTTATCACGATCTGACGAGACTAGAAATATACTCGAAATAGCAATCGATAGCAATGACGCTAAAGCCAAAAAAGTTGCAATAGATATTATTCAGAACTTGGGTGCTAGAGGTTATTATGGCTATCGTGACTTAATCCCAAAAGAATAAGAATATACTGTGATTCTTGTCAGCCAGCTCAACTCCCAGTAGCGCGAATTCGCTGCTTTGCGCTCCCCCGCGCGCCCTTCCTGGCTAGCTGCGCCTCCAGCAATCCGGGCCCAGCCCCTACCGGCCCGCCCGGCCCCCTGCCCCCCACCTCCCACCCCCCAGGCCCGCACACGCGCGCGGGGACGCAGGAGCGCGACCGAGAGGACTGCTTCTATCGGTAAAGCTGATGATCTCTGCCGACGATTTCTGCCGCCTGACCGGGCTTCAAGGCTTAATCTTCAGGATTTCCTCCTAAGACCGATTACCATTAAATAATAGGGGCACATAATTGAATTCCTGAGGATGGATCAAAGAATGGCAAAACCAGTCAGACTCGGCTTGGTTCTCGAAGGTGAAGCGGCAAAGGAGTTCTGGAAGAACGAAGAGATCACCGCATTTACGCCAAGACAATTAGCCATGTTTAAAGAAGCAAAAAGGATTTACAGAGCCAATCGCAGCAGATCTTAATGGCAAGGGAAAAGATATCGCCCGAAGAGCTGAGCATCGAGCCACTAAGCGCCAGGTTCAACCTTTCTCCATTTGATTCAGGCGATGACGACTTAAATGAATTCTTGAAACAGGATGCATTGGGCGAGCAGCAAATCCTTCTAAACAAGACGCACATATGCTTTTGCAGAGACCGCGTTGCAGGTTACATCGCATTGGTCGCAGATTCGGTTCGCGTGGATCGTCTCGATGATAGTGAGCCTCCGGATGTCAGCAAGTATCCAATTTATCCCTGTCTTCTGATTGCCCGACTTGCTGTGGATAAGAGACTTCATGGTCGCGGACTTGGAACCTATCTGCTTTTATTCGCCATCGGGGCTGCCCTTGATGGTCCGATCGGATGCAGATATCTAGTGGTCGATCCGAAAGATGATGCGGTGAAGTTCTATGAGGATTTTGGGTTTAGATATCTGAAGAAAAGCCGCAGGATGTTCTTAAACATTCGAGAAGCTGCCGGGCAGCTAAAGCCTCTGGAGTCTCTGGACCCTTGGATGAATGGACCGTGTTATGAAAGCAACAACCTTTAAAGCGCGATGTGTTGACAAAGTCCTCAAGCCTCTGGGAGAGATGGACCTGAAGGAAGGTGAAGAGGTCGAGATAAAAGTTCCAGGAAATGCGATCAGCAGGATCTTTGGGATTGGGAAATATCTTCTGTCAGATCACTTTTGCATTGTGCTCCTCATCTCTCTCTGCTGCATTGAACACTCTGCAAGAACCCGGGCAAGATCACCCAGCCGCACGGGTTTGCTTATATAGTCGTCCATGCCGGCCTCGATGCATCTCTTCCGGTCTCCATCTAAAGCGTGCGCTGTGACCGCGATTATGTGGGGCAATCCATTTTTCCAGCGTTTGCGAATGGCCTTTGCCGCTTCAAATCCGTCCATCTCCGGCATCTGCAAATCCATGAGGACCACATCATAGTCCTGGCGCACCAAAGCCTGCAAGACCTCCTTGC
>JAQTXY010000165.1 GCA_028688535.1 Methanothrix sp.
ATATGCCTAGTGGCGGCTATTGTCAGGGGAGGATGGTAGCCATGGAAAACAGAGGAGAGAAGTGGGCAGGATTCGGCATGACCGAACATCCAACCATCACTCCACTTTTTCATAGAGATGTCTTATTAGAGCAACGCATCTGTTTGCTGGAGCGACTTGCAGAGTGCGCCAATGAGATCAAAAGGATTGATGAACAACTGAAGGTGATTTGAGGCAATTATAGAAAAGCAGGCAGAAGACCCGCTCCCTTCAGGGGGGCGGGATGAATGCCGTACCTACTGCTATTGAACTTGAAGCGAAATAGATATCTAGTTAGGGGTCCATAAATATTTTAGTGGAGAAGAGACCGGGATGAAGACTGCCTACAAGTTCAGGATGTACCCTAACAAGCAACAAGAAGCTTCGTTAGACTTGACTCTTGATACTTGCAGGTATCTCTATAATTGGGCATTGGCAGACCGAAAGAATGCCTACGAACAAGAAGGCATCAGCCGAAGCTATGAGGACCAAGCAGCCATGTTGGTGGCTGAGAAGAAAGACGGAAACTTCAAAGGCGTCTTTTCGCAGGTACTTCAAGATGTTCTTCGCAGGCTGGATAAGTCCTTCAAATCATTCTTCCGAAGGGTCAAGAATGGAGAGACACCTGGATATCCTCGATTCAAAGGAAAAGGCTGGTATAAGTCGTTCACCTATCCGCAAGTTGGATTCAAGCTCGATGGTTCAAAACTGACTCTATCCAAGATCGGTTCCATCAGGATCTTCAAGCACAGGGAAGTTGAGGGGAAGATCAAGACCTGCACCATCAAGAAAGATAATCTAGGTCACTGGTATGCGATCTTGGTATCTGAGGTTGAAGATGTATCTCCGATTGAGCCAAAGACCGCTATTGGTGTAGATGTGGGCCTGAAGAGCCTGGTTGCTCTCTCCACGGGTGAAGCGGTTGCATATCCAAGGTACTACGTCCAAGCTGAAAACAAGCTTGCAGTAGCCCAAAGAGACCTTTCGAGAAAGAAGAGCGGATCAGCAAACAGACTGAAGGCAAAAGTCAAAGTAGCAAAGCTACATCAAAAGATCCAGCACCATCGAGATGAATTTCTGCATCAAGTATCCAGGATGATTGTAGATTCAGCCGATTTAATTGTATTTGAGAACCTTAATATTTCAGGTATGCTTAAGAATCACAATCTTGCAAAGCATATTCAAGATCATGCATGGGGAAAGCTAATCCAGTTCGCTATAAGCAAAGCTGCAAAGGCTGGCAAAATGGTTGAACTGGTAGACGCGAGATACACATCTCAGAAATGCTCCCAGTGTGGCATAATGGTCCCTAAGACGCTGGCAGATCGAATCCATCTTTGCCCGAACTGTGGGCTAGAGATGGATCGAGACATCAATGCCAGCTTGAACATTCGCACCCTCGGACTGAGGGGAAGAGCCTATCAAGATCCGACCCCTACTTTGTGCAAATCATCAAAGCAAGTTAGATCGATGACGTAGGAAGCCCTGCCCCTTCAGGGGTATGGGAGGAAGTCACAAAGATGAAGATCAGAGCTTAAGCTGGCATAATTTGCCACAATTTTCGCATAGAATTTCTATTTTATTGATATTTTCCAAATTTGGCTTGATATGCGCAAGATTGTTTTGACTCGGCTCATTGGTTATCTCGCGGCTTATCAATTTATTTTGCTTTCTTCGCATATATTCGTACGCAATCTCAGGGTCTAATTTATATCTCTCTATGTAGGTTCTTCTTGAGAGGTATTCACCGGAAGCAGAAATATATATCGGATCTCCTATTATTGGCATGATCTTTCCGGACGGTAGAATCCATTCAAAACCTTGCGGTGGTTTGCCAAACAATTCCTGGATAGAGTCAGGATCGTTCGGATCAATGGATAGATTGTTAAGTGAACCACAAATACTACAGATAAATTCGATTTCACATCTCGTATTTATCTCTATAGAATCGATATTCACAATATTCTTTTCTGCGCATTTGTGGCATTGTACATCCAGTTTTGCTCCCACATTGGTCCCTCCGATAATAAATTATTTAAGGTTAATATAAATAGTTATACTAAGTTATAATACTTACTAGCGATAATACCTAAATGTAAATCTAAAATACAGGAAAATAGGCGCGTGATTTCATTGCGCCTATCTCTTTTTTTGCAAAAATCAGTCTTATCTCGCCGCTTTGGCCACGCGCTCCACACTGTCCCTGTGGTTGATGGCGTAGCTCTTGACATCTCGGTTGGCTGCGGCAATGATCTCGTCAGCCAGCGCCACTTCAGCGGTCTTGGTCTTCTTGAAAGATGCAGCATGTGCGCCCTTGGACAGGAACATGAGGGCCGTATCCACGCGCCTCTGGGGAGATGTATCCACGGCTTTGGGCACAGTTATGCCGCCGTACTTGAGACGAACAACCTCTTCTCGCGGTCCGGCATTGGCTATGGCCTTGGTCAAAACGGATAGCGGGTTCTCCTTGGTCTTCTTGGCAACTATGTCAAATGCCTTCTCGACTATGCCGTAGGCCTTGAGCTTCTTGCCCGTGTTCTTCTCCTTTCTCATCATCTTGTTTACCAAGCGCTCTACGATGTGCTGCTCTGACTTCTTGAATTGCTGTTTGGCATGCTTGCCGCCAGAAATCATGACAGACTTGGATGCCAGGTTCATGTAGCCCTTAGTGCTAGGATCTGTAACCTCGACCTCAGAAGCATCCCATTTGCCGAATAGCTTCACAATAATCACCTCACCGGCTTTTCCTTTCTCCCTCGGACAAGCTCCAGCAAGGAGACATTATTGACAGCGATAACCTTGAATCTGACACCAGGGATATCTCCCATGGATCGTCCCTGACGACCGCCGATACGATCGACAGTGACCTCGTCATGCTCATCTATGAATCCGATGGCCCCATCGCCCGGAGCAAAAGCTGTAACCTGACGGCCATTCTTGATGAGCTGTATGCGCACCGCCTTTCTTATGGCTGAGTTGGGCTGCTTAGCCTCAATTCCGACCTTCTCGAGAACTATTCCCCGTCCCATAGGCGCTCCACCCAGGGGGTCAGCCTTCATCTTGCTCCCCGACATCCTTCGGATATACTTAGGATCGCTCCACCGGAGCGCCTTCCTATCACTCTCCAGTTTCCTGGCGGCATAGATTCCATTTCCCATTTATTTCACCTTGAGTAAATCGCAAACAGCTATTGAATTATGATATCATCAACACCATGATGCCTCTGCGCAAGCATCTTGGCTTTTAATATGTTTCGGCCATCTCTGCCGATGGCAATGCCTTTGTCCTTATTTGCTACCTCTACATAAGCCAATCGCTTATTGTTCTTGTCAACGACCATAACATTCTTTATGGCCGCCGGCTGGAAGAGGTTCTCCAAGAATTCCTTTACATCGTCGCTGTACTCGACGATCTCTATCTGCTTTCCTACCGACTTCTTGACCCGGTTGATGTTTGAGCCCTTTCGGCCTATGGCTGCGCCCATATCTCCTTTTTTTATGACAAAAATGATGCGTTCGTTCTCCGCATCTACGACGCAATCTCTGGCCATGCCGCCCGTCAGGCTCTCGAACAAAGCAATATATCTGATTCCTTCGGTGGTGAGCTTAAACTCACTCATGCCTCAACACCTCGGATCTCGCGCTGCAGTGCCATTATCTCCGAGTCACCTGGCTCGATGATGGCCAAGGCGGCCACGGAGAAGGGTTTCCCGCAGGCAGATCCGAGGTCCTTGCCCATACCCTGGTAACCGTAGACTGGGACGTCTATGGTCTCCAGTTGCATCCTTACTTCCGCAGGACAATCTACCGCGAACACTATGAGTTTAGCCTGTCCGTCAAGTCCTGTTTCAACGGTCCTATTCGATCCTAGCACCACTTTTCCGGTTCTGATGGAACTTCTTAGGGCTCTATCTACGTTTATCATCGTTATTACCTCATCTCTTGATTGCCACCAGGGTAACGTCACCCGTGCCAAGCTGTATAGGCTGGCCGACGATTACGTTCTCCGTCACACCTCTCAGGTCGTCTATGTCCCCGCGAATGGCCGCATCCAGAATATGATTGACGGTGACCTCGAAGGCAGCTCTGGCCAGCACACTGGCCTTTTCGCCTGAGACGCCATGTCGTCCGATCTGTTTTAGCTCCCCGTCTACGGTCATGATGTCCGCCACCAGCATGATATGTCGCACATCTACAGAGAGACCCTGTTCGCGTAGCGTGTCAGTGGCTTCATTTATGATGGCATTTCGTGCCGCCTCGATGCCAAGCACCTCTCCGATCTCGCTTATATTATTAGTTTTGATGCGGGTTGGGTCCACTCCCTCAAACTGCATGACTTTCTTGATCGAAGAGCCTTCCGTATAAAGGATGTACTCATCTCCTTCCTTGCGGATGACGACGCGCTTGATGCCCTCAACACCTTTGAGCGATATTCGCTTGATCTTTTCTACCAGCTGTAGTAGTTCCCGGTAAGAGGGCTCCTTGGGAACCATCACCAGCAGGTTTTCTTTTTGATCTACATTAAGACCGGTTTCCTCTTTCAATCTTGAAGCGACCTCTTCGGCAGTGATCTTTCTTTGCTCCATTGCACTGGGATTCAACTCAATGATTACATTCATCTCTGCCAGATCGGTAGCTATGGATCCCAGGTGGAGAATGGATGTGGACTCTATGGCCCAGGCCACTTCTCTTGCCAGGTCACGATCGTGGGCATAATCCTGATTAAGCTTTATGGTCATAGTAGGTGTAGAGGGAATCTTCCTCGCGTCCACAATCTCTATGAGCCTCGGCAAACCCAGGGTTACGTTGATTTCAGCCACACCGGCGTAGTGGAAGGTACGCATGGTCATCTGAGTGCCGGGTTCACCAATGGACTGAGCCGCGACAACGCCCACCGCCTCGCATGACTCGACTTTAGAGTGCTGGTAGTCAGAGGCCACCTGGGATATGATATCCTCCAGTTGCTCTGAGCTTATTGTAGCTCCTTTTAACCCGTTTTCTATTGCTTCCTTGATGCTCGGGGGAAGGTCAAGCTCCACTAGCTTCTCTGTGATATCTTTTTCTGTGAGGATCATGCCGACTCCTTCTTCAGCACACTCTTAATGATGCGCTTGACGTTATCTGTACTGGCATAGTCTCGCCGGGATGCATCCACGCCGTCTTCACCGTACTGGAACTGGACGATCATGCCTCTCGTCTCCTTGACTGTGCCGTCGTACCTTACCTCCAGGTCCTGCAGAGCATTTACCAGCCGCCGCTGCAGGTATCCGCTCTGGGATGTCCTGATGGCCGTATCCACCAGACCCTC
>JAQTXY010000166.1 GCA_028688535.1 Methanothrix sp.
GTCCAGTGTGATGCAGACCAATCTCAATCTGCCTTACATCACGGCAGACGCCAGCGGCCCCAAGCATCTCTCCATGACGCTGGACCGATCCAAGCTCGATGAACTCGTACGAGATGTCATTGAACGCTGTCGCGGTCCCATGACTCAGGCTCTGCGGGACAGCAAACTGGAAAAATCCGATATCGGAAAGATCATATTGGTAGGCGGACCCACCAGAATGCCCATTGTGCAGGAGTTTGTTAAGGGCTTCATGGGCAAGGAGATAGAACGAGGCGTGGACCCCATGGAGTGCGTGGCTATGGGTGCGGCCATTCAGGCCGGTGTCCTGGGCGGCGAGGTCAAGGACCTTTTGTTGTTGGATGTAACACCCCTGTCCCTGGGCATTGAAACTCTGGGCGCAGTCACCACCAAGCTGATTGAGCGGAATACCACCATTCCTACTCGCAAGAGCCAGATATTCACCACAGCGGCAGATAATCAGACCAGTGTTGAGGTCAATGTGCTTCAGGGAGAAAGGCCCATGGCCAAAGACAACGTCTCTTTGGGAAGGTTCACATTGGTGGGCATACCCCCGGCTCCTCGCGGCATTCCTCAAATAGAGGTCACCTTCGACATAGACGCCAACGGCATCATCCATGTCTCTGCCAAGGATCTGGCCACCAAGAAGGAGCAGAATATGACCATTACTGCGCCTCACAAACTGAGCAAGGATGAGATCGACGCCAAGATCAAAGACGCAGAGCGGTTCGCTGCCGACGATCTGAAGAGGAAGGAAGAGATTGAGGTCAAGAATGCGGCTGATTCTCTGGTCTATGCCTCTGAGAAGATGCTCAAAGATGCCGGCGATGTGGCCACGGCTGAACAGAAGGAGAAGATTGAGAAGGCCATTGCCGACCTGAAGAACGCTCAGACAGGTGGGGAAATTTCCGAGATCAAGGCCAAGACCGAAGCACTGCAAAATACTATCTATGAGCTGTCGGCTGCCATGTATCAAAAAGCAGCACAGGAACAGCAGGCAAAGCAGCAGGCTTCGCAGGGTGCCGGACCCGAGCAAACCTCAGGGCAAGGGCCGTCGGATCAGACGGTGGATGCCGACTACGAAGTTGTAAACGACAAAAAGTAAGGAACGGAAATAAGATATGCCGGAGAAGAAGGACTACTACGAGGTCTTGGGAGTACCCAAGGATTCGAGCGAGAAGGACATCAAGGGGGCTTATCGCAAGCTTGCCATGAAGTACCATCCCGACAGATCGGAAGAGCCCGATGCTGAAGAAAAATTCAAGGAGCTATCCGAGGCCTATGCAGTCCTCTCCGATCCGGAAAAGCGACAGAAATACGATCAGTTCGGCCACGCTGGAATCAACAGCCAGTACTCGCAAGAGGACCTGTTCCGCGGGGTAAACTTCGAGGATCTGCTGAGGGGCTTTGGCTTTGGCGGCGCCGGAGGCGGAGGCCGAGGTGGCGGCGAGAGCATCTTTGATATGTTCTTCGGAGGCGGAGGTCGTGGCCAGCAGGCGCGTGGTCGAGATCTGCGCTACGACGTAACCATTACATTAGAGCAGGCAGCCACTGGTCTAGAATCGACCATTGAGGTGCCTCGTACAGAGAACTGCTCCACCTGCCATGGCAGCGGAGCCAAGCCTGGCACCAATCCCACCACTTGCAGCAACTGTCGCGGCTCCGGCCAAATCACCCGCGCCCAGAATACTCCCTTTGGACAGATGGTCACCTCTTCGGCCTGTCCCAAGTGCGGTGGCCGAGGGCAGATTATCGTCACTCCTTGTGGCGATTGCTCTGGTTCGGGGAGGGTGAGAAAGAACCGCAAGATCAACATCAAGATTCCGCCTGGGGTAGAAGACGGCCAGCACCTCAAGCTGCGCGGTCAGGGAGACGCTGCTGGACCGGGAATGGAGAACGGAGACCTCTATGTGGTTATAAACGTCCGTCCTCATCCCATGTTTCAGCGAGTGGAGAGCGATCTTCTCCTGGAGACGCCTATCAGCTTCACCCAGGCGGCTTTAGGCACTGAGCTGGAGGTCCCCACTTTAGGCGGGCGTGCCAAGATGAAAGTGCCGGCAGGGACGCAGACGGGAACCGTCTTCAGGCTGAGAGGAAAGGGAATGCCCAGGTTGCAGGGTTTGGGCGCAGGCGATCTGCATGTGAAGGTCAGGATTAAAACGCCTTCCTCTCTGACTGAGCGGCAAAAGCAGCTTTTGGAAGCGCTGGCAGTGGAGTTTGGCGAGAAGAGAAAGAAGCAGACCGAGAAAGAGAAGAGCCTCATTGATAAGATTGTGGATGAAGTGAAGAGTGCGGTGCAATGAAACGCTCTTCTTAGCTATTTTTCTATTTTAAGAGCAAATCACTGGGTTAAGCACTATATTATCACGTTTGGTCCGCTTTCTTGCTCTAGCTCCAAGTGTTATTAAGATATTGTATTTTGACTTAAATAAAGTTATGTTTAGTTACACATAACTTGTACTAAATCAAAATTTATTGTTCAACATAGGAGGGATTACAGCGAGCAAGAAAACGATATTGATACTGGCGATATTGATACTGCAATTATCTGTTGCCTGGGCCTCGCTGGCTGAGGAGGAGGCCGGCTATCCCAGGAAGATAGTAGATTCTGCAGGCAGGGATGTCGTCATAAATATGCCTGTAGAGAGAATAATCGTTCAGAGCGGCTACAGCGCTGAGGCCGTAGCTGCCCTGGGAGAGTCGGATAAGATCATTGGAGTTACCCAGACCATTCATGACCGTCCGGAGATATACCCCCTGCTCAAAGACAAGCAGGTTGTGGGCACATGGAACTCTTTTGACTTCGAGATGATTGGAGAGCTTGCCAAGGAGGAGGACAAGATTGTTCCAAATATCATTGTCCTGTGTTACTCCTATGGAACATCCAGCGGAAAATCCTATGCAGTAGATTCCTTTGAGAAAGGTTTTGCACCCTTCGAAAACATCAGCTTGATAGGGCTTGATTTCACCAATCCTGAAAATGTCACAGATTCTATGACTAAGCTGGGAATTATTTTGGGTCGGGAGAAAAAAGCGGAAGCCTACAACCAATGGAATAGGGAGAAGACATTGCAGATAAAGGCAGCCGTTGCCGGACTGCCCCTGCAAAAGGTCTACATCGAATCAGGATCTTCAACAGGAACGAGTGATCTTACAGTTTATGGCCCCGGCTCAGGATTTGCAAGCCTCGTAAACCTGGCCGGAGGATTGAATATAGCCAACGAGATGAGCGGAAAGTTTCCCAAGGTCTCCTGGGAATGGGTCATTACAAAAAATCCTGACATAGTTCTGAAATACAAGTCGTCAGACACTTTGGGTTGGGAGGCTGGTCCGAGCAAGGATACCATCGATCTGGAGAAATCGAGGAATGAGGTCTTGGCTCGAGCCGGAGCGGACAGCATTTCCGCTGTAAAGAATAATAGGGTTTTCCTCTGCTTCTCGGAGATGCTCTACGGCTTGGATAATCCCATAGGCTTGGCCTACATGGCCAAATTGCTCCATCCTGAAGCGGATATTGATCCTCGGGAGATATGGACCGAATATCAGGGGCTAATGGAATCAGACTTCCCGGAGAACAGGATATTCGTCTACCCGGAAGAGTGAAGGAAGAGGCGTGAAAAGCCCGACGTAAATCTGCGAGGGCTCTTTTTTTATTTTCATTTTCAGGACGACATGAAGGACGCATTCCTTTGTTTAAATTAACACGATATGCAAAATAGTTATAACCAAGGACATTAATGTAGCGCAATAGTGAGAATATATGATACAGATCGTGGAAGATATTATTAGAGATGAAAAGACAAGCACTGCCCAAAGATGGCAGACCTGTTTTTTAATTATCATGGCGCTGGCAATCCTGTCTGCAGCTCTGCCTCTGACTATGGCCAGCGAAGCCTCGGATGATCTCCTCAGCATATTCGGAAATGCAAATATGGATGACGAGATCAACGAAGCGGATGCTACATTTGTACAGGGGATAATCAGCGGCAGCAACGCACCCACTAAACTTGCCGACGCCAATTATGACGGCAAGATCGATGCCCAGGACGTCGATAGGATAAATGAGATCATAAAAGGCGAGGAGAAGGAGCTGACCGTCGCCGACTCTATCGATCGCAATGTCACCATCAAGATGCCTGTAAATAAGCTGATAGCTCTGGGCACCTACAGGAACGAGGCTGCCAAAATACTAACGGCTCAGGACATGATGGTTGGGGTATCTTCAGACATCAAAGAAGCCAGATACTACTATCCGGATCTGGCTGATAAGCCGGCGGTAGGAACCTGGTCTGCTCCCGATAGCGAGTCTATAGTTAAACTTCACCCGGATATGGTCATAACTTCTGCCAACCTGGAGAGAGCCACTAAGCTGGAGGAGAGCCTCAAACCCGGAAACATAGCTGTTCTTGGCCTTGACTTCTATAGAGACAACATCCTCCGCTCGGAGATTAAAACCTTGGGATTCCTCCTGAACAAGAATGAACAGGCGGATAAATATTTGCAGTGGCGCAGCAATTATGATCAATCCATCAAGGATTATGTAGCTGCTCTCAAGGAAGAAGACAAGCCACGTCTCTTCATGGAATGGGGCACAAAGAACACCATTTCTGAGATTTCCAGCTACGGAAAAGGCAGCAGTGGTGACTCCGTTAGCAGCTTTGCAGGCGGCAGGAATATAGCAGCAGACCTTCCCGAGTACCCCAAGTTAGACAGCGAATGGATATTGAAAGAGAATCCTGATGTGATAATAAAGTCCCTGGCCCCGGGCAGCGGAAATGCCGGCTGGAACAGCAGCGAACAAGCTGCAGAGATCCTCAAGAGCTACATCGAAGGCCGGCCAGGTTGGAGCAATCTGGATGCGGTTAAAAATAATCGGGCCCATCTGATCAGCACAGAGATTGCCTGGGGACCGGACGGAATTGTGGGCGACGCCTACTATGCCAAGTGGCTGCATCCTGAGCTGGACATCGATCCGGAGAAGATATACAAAGAATATCTCGAGCAGTTCTTGGGACTTGGCTATCCAGAGGGGGTCGTGCTGGGGTATCCAAAGAATTGAAGGAAAATTGGAGCGAGGACGCCGAAAGCAAGCCCGCATCTGGGCTTGATGCGATGATCCTCGCGCATATCTATTTTTCCCTGAATCACATCGTATTGATCAATAATTAAAGCGAATATCGTTGTGAATGCGAAATATGGCATCCTTGGCGGAGAGGTCGCCCAGGGGCAGGGCGGCATCGAAACGGATGATGAAGCCCTGGATGAAGTCCTGGAAGAGCGCTCTGGCCTGGTCGTACTCAGGGCGG
>JAQTXY010000167.1 GCA_028688535.1 Methanothrix sp.
GCCCGCAGGTAATGTCCCAGGCACTCTTGCCGGCAACAAGGCATACAGTCTGCCTTCCAGTGGCGCTCTGGGCAATATGGACGTTAATTCTATCGTCGTTGGCAATGCCGGTGCATCCACACCCCACGAGAATATGCAGCCCTATCTGGCTATGAATTTCATCATCTGCGTGGCAGGAGTTTATCCGCCGCGATCATAATTGGAGGAAGTGACATGGACCCATTCTTAGGCGAGATAAGGATATTTGCAGGAAACTATGCACCCATGGGCTGGATGATGTGCCAGGGCCAGATTCTGCCCATATCTGGAAATGATGCACTTTTTGCTTTGATAGGTGCCACCTACGGAGGAGACGGTGTAAATAATTTCGCTCTGCCGGACTTCAGAGGAAGAGTGCCTCTGGGCCTCAGCGCGAGCTATCCCTTGGGAGGGAATGGTGGATATGAAGCGGTAGCTCTTTCCACAAATAATCTTCCGGCACACAGCCACTCAGGTCAGGTAAAATGCGCCAATAGGAGCGAATCTGAAACGCCAGGAGGAAATGTGCCAGGTGCAGCGATTGCTTCCGGCAGCGGTGCCCCGAGAAATGAGTACATTCCTTCTGCAGGTCAAACCCTGGTGGACCTCGCCAGCAGTTGCGTTTCCATCGATTCAGCAGGAGGATCCGCTCCCCATCAGAACATTCAGCCTTCTATGGCATTGAACTTCATCATAGCCGTGGAAGGAATCTTCCCACCCAGGGGATGAATGCAAGATAGAGCTGGTAATAGCCTGCAAGGCTGCTGGTGGAGCAGTTTAGGCTCGCGGCTGGCGCTGCGCGCAGCAAGCCGGGAAGATGATCCTTTTCTTTTTTGTCTCTTTTGCAGCATTCGCGAGCTTGACTTTGCTTTCCTTGGAGAATTGGAGCGAAAAAAATTATTGGAAGTGCAATTTGCCGCCCAGCAGAAACATTATCAGGCGAATATGCCTGAGGCGGAGCACCTGGTAGTCCTCAAAGACGAGGAGCCAATTGGCAGAATGACCCTCGTTCGGAGGAATGGTGAGATGCATCTGGCAGAGATTGCTCTTCTGCCCGAGCACAGGAACCAGGGGATCGGCAGCAGATTAATGGAAAAATTGATTAAGGCTGAGGCCGAACAGGGGAATGCAATCAGGCTTCACGTCTATAAACAGAGCGCATCGGTTCGCTTCTATGAGCGATTGGGTTTCGTGGCGGCGAATGATGATGGCGCCTATTTGCTAATGGAAATGTTTCCCACATCCAGAGGCGTTGGCGACGGTGGGAAAATATCATAAAGTTTGATTAATAATATTATTGCTAAGCAGCAGGGTAGGGAGGGGCTAAATTAATGAATTATATCTGTCATTGCAGCAGTGGACCCTCAAGGGAGGGTCTTTCAGAGAGCATATTCAGTATTTTGCTAAATGAATCGATTATTCCTTCAAATGCTCAAGAGGAGGCAAAATGTCTCCGATAATGGCAAGATCTGCAGGGATCTTCTTTGCCGTGCTTCTTATTCTGCTGGCGGCGACTGCTCCGGCCAGCGGCGGATCCTGCACACTGGATGTTAAAAGAAGTGTAGCTGTCTCTAGCCCGTCCGGCGTCTTCGTCTCTAATGATGTAGCATATATAGCGTCATCGTCCGGATATCTAATTACTATACCACTGAGCACAATGAATATACAGAATAATTGGGTTTTGAGCAATCCGCCAGTTGATGTATTCGTATCCGGGAACATCGCCTATGTGACAGAATATTATGCGGGCGTGGAGACTGTCGATGCTACAACGGGTGCAAAATTAGGAAAGTGCATTAATTGGGACCCAAGTAGCATAGGCCTTGATGCCTATGGCATCTACATCTCAGGCGACTATGCCTATGTAGGAGCGATAAATAGAAACAACAATGATGGCTACCTTGTTGTTTTGAGCCTCCAAGATCCCAAGAACCCAAGTTTTGTAAGAGCCATTCCTGTTGGAGCTACATATGCAAGCGGCCTTTGCGTCACCGATGGCAAGATTTACCTGGCAACCGATCCTTGTGTTTATGTATACACTGCCAGCCCCCCTGACAATCCTTCGTATTATGGGACAATCGCCATTTCCGGCACTTATGATGTTCATGTATTCGGGGATCGGATTTATACTGTTGCTCCCTCCTTATCGCCCAGTGTAGAGGTTCGGAGCCTTAGCAATCCAGGCAATTTGATAAATTGCTATGATGCCAATAGCCCGTATGCCATCCAATTTTACGGTGGAAAAATATACATCGCCGAATCGAATTACGGACTAAAAGAATTGGGCCTGGGAACCGGAACACTAACTGTGTCACTGGATGCCAATGACCAGGCGGGTCAGACCTTCTCCTTCTTGAGTCCAAACTCTGATCTAAACTTCGATCTGGATGACGACAGCGCAACTGCTCTTACAAATACCAAGACATTCAACTATATGACGGCTGGCGATTATGTCTTCCATCAGATCGTCCCTTCGGGATGGATTTTGAATAGTATCACCGACTCAGCTTCTTCTAGTGTCAGTTACAGCGCTGATGGTAGCAGCAGCAGCTGGCATGATGATTTTACTGCTGGTGATACCTGGGTAAAGGCCTCCATATCGGCAGGCAGCAGCTTGACAATAAATTTCCAGGACACTACGGGTAGTTCCATCTCCGGCACGAAGTTTAACGACCTGGATGGCGATGGCATCCAGGACCCTGGAGAGAGTGGCCTGGCTGACTGGAGGATCTACTGCGACAACAACAATGACGGCAGCTTCCAGGATGGCGAGACCTATGCCATTACAGACGCAAACGGAGCTTACACTCTGGCCAATCTCCTCCCCGGAACCTATAGAGTTCGGGAGGTTCAGAAGACCGGATGGGCACAGACAACGCCAGTGGATAACCTGCATACGGTAGCACTTGCAAATACAAATATAGGCAACAAGAACTTCGGCAACCGAGGAGCTCTTTCCATATCCGGCACAAAGTTTAACGACCTGGATGGCGATGGCACCAAGGATACTGGTGAAAGCGGCCTGGCTGACTGGAAGATCTACTGCGATGAAAATAATGACGGTAACTTCCAGGATGGCGAGATCTCGGCAATCACAGATGCAAACGGAGCCTACACTCTGGCTAATCTTGTTCCTGGAACCTATAAAGTTCGAGAAGTTCTGAAGACCGGATGGGCACAGACAACGCCCGCGGCAAACCTATATACTGTGGAGCTCGCTGATGCAAATGCAGTTGACAAGAACTTCGGCAATCGCGGCTCCCTTTCCATATCCGGAACGAAGTTTTATGATCTGGATGGCGATGGCAGCAAGGACGCTGGAGAGAGCGGCCTGGCTGATTGGAAGATCTACTGCGATGACAACAATGACGGCAGCTTCCAGGATGGCGAGACCTATGCCATTACAGACGAAAACGGAGCTTACACTCTGGCAAATCTCGTCCCTGGGACCTATAATGTTCGGGAGGTTCTGAAGACCGGATGGGCACAGACAACGCCAGCGGCAAACCTGCATACTGTGGTGCTCACTGATGTAAATGCAGTTGACAAGCACTTCGGCAACCGCGGAACCCTTTCCATATCAGGCACGAAGTTTAACGACCTGGATGGCGATGGCAGCAAGGACGCTGGAGAAAGCGGCCTGGCTGACTGGAAGATCTACTGCGACAACAATAATGATGGCAGCTTCCAGGATGGTGAGATCTCGGCTATCACAGATGCGAACGGAGATTACACTCTGGCCTATCTTGGCCCCGGAACCTATAATGTTCGGGAGGTTCTGAAGACCGGATGGGAACAGACAACGCCGGCAGCAAACCTGCATACTGTGGTGCTCACTGATTCGAACATTGTTGACAAGAACTTCGGCAACCGAGGGGCTCTCTCGATCTCAGGAACGAAGTTTAACGACCTGGATGGCGATGGCAGCAAAGACGCAGGAGAAAGCGGTCTGGCTGACTGGAAGATCTACTGCGACAGCAACAGCGACGGTGTCTTCCAGGACGGCGAGACCTATGCCATCACAGATGCAAACGGAGCCTACACTCTGGCCTATCTCGTCCCCGGAACCTATGAAGTTCGGGAGGTTCTGAAAACCGGATGGACACAGACAGCGCCAGCGGCAAACCTGCATACTGTTGTGCTCACTGATTCGAACATCGTTGACAAGAACTTCGGCAACCGAGGCGCTCTCTCGATCTCCGGCACGAAGTTTAACGACCTGGATGGCGATGGCAGCAAAGACGCAGGAGAAAGCGGTCTGTCTGACTGGAAGATCTACTGCGACAGCAACAATGACGGTGTCTTCCAGGATGGCGAGACCTATGCCATCACAGATGCGAACGGCGCATACAATCTGGCCAATCTCGTCCCCGGAACCTATAAAGTTCGGGAGGTTCTGAAAACCGGATGGACACAGACAGCGCCAGCGGCAAACCTGCATACTGTTGTGCTCACTGATTCGAACATCGTTGACAAGAACTTCGGCAACCGAGGCGCTCTCTCGATCTCCGGCACGAAGTTTAACGACCTGGATGGCGATGGCAGCAAAGACGCAGGAGAGAGCGGTCTGGCTGATTGGAAGATCTATTGCGACAGCAACAATGACGGTGTCTTCCAGGATGGCGAGACCTATGTCATCACAGATGCAAACGGAGACTACACTCTGGCCTATCTTGCTCCCGGAACTTATAAAGTTCGGGAGGTTCTGAAGACCGGATGGACACAGACAACGCCAGCGGGAAACCTGCATACAGTGGTGCTCACTGATTCGAACATCGTTGACAAGAACTTCGGCAACCGAGGGGCCCTTTCCATATCCGGCACGAAGTTTAACGACCTGGATGGCGATGGCAGCAAGGACGCAGGAGAGAGCGGTCTGGCTGATTGGAAGATCTACTGCGACAGCAACAATGACGGTGTCTTCCAGGATGGCGAGATCTCTGCCATCACAGACGCAAACGGAGATTATACTCTGGCCAATCTCGTCCCTGGAACCTATATTGTTCGGGAGGTTCAGAAGATCGGGTGGGCACAGACAGCACCAGCGGAAAACCTGTATACGGTGGTGCTCACTGATGCGAACGTCGTTGACAAGAACTTCGGCAATCCTGGCTCTCTGGCTATCTCCGGGATGAAATTCTATGACAAGAACGCCAACGGCCAAAAGGATGCAGACGAGCCACCCCTCTTCGACTGGGAGATCCAACTCAAGGACAGCAGCGACAACCTTCTGCAGACCACTACTACCAGCTCAGAGCCAGGTAAGGAGGGCGTCTACGAGTTTGTAGATCTGCAACCTGGAA
>JAQTXY010000168.1 GCA_028688535.1 Methanothrix sp.
AAAATCTAATTTATGAAGCACACTCTATGCTATTTATACATTTTGAAATACTTGGACTTATCGCTTCTCAACGGCAACAATTTAATATGATTGCAATCCAGAAAGAAGTCAGCATCATCTATGATCGCAAAGAGACGTTCCTGGCACTGAGCACTGCCAATAGATCTAACTGCAATGAGTTACATAATTTTCTGATAAGTATGAATACACGATCCATATTCCAAAGGGCGCTTCCCCATGGCCTGGAAGAATTGTATGATCTGGCCCTGGATCTGCGCTGGACCGGCAGCCAAATGACTGACCTTATCTGGAAGATGTTGGACCCCGAAGCGTGGGAGATCACCAACAATCCCTATTTGATACTGGAAAATGTTTCTGAAGAGAAGCTGATGAAAGCTGCCAAAGACGAAGATATCAAAACAGAGCTGGCTTCCATACTCAGGAAAAGGAAGTCTCTGGAGGATGAAATCAGCTGGTTTGATAAAAATAGCAGAAACCGCGATATCGGGACAGTCGCCTATTTCAGCATGGAGTTTGGACTGAGCGAGGCCTTGCCAATTTATTCAGGTGGCTTAGGGATCCTGGCTGGCGACTTTCTCAAGACTGCCAGCGATATGGGAATTCCTGTGGTTGGTGTGGGACTGCTTTACCAACAAGGATATTTTCGGCAGATTCTAGATTACGATGGCTCTCAGATTGAAGCTTATCCCTACAATGACCCGACCAGTCTGCCCATAATTCCTGTGCAAAATAAGGACGGTAGCTGGCTGAGGACAAGGGTTATGCTACCGGGAAGAGACCTCATCCTCAGGTTGTGGAAGGCCAAAGTAGGAAGAATGGATTTGTATCTCCTTGATTCCAATGATCCCCTCAATACGCCATGGGACCGAGGAATTACCGCCACCCTTTACCCAGCAGGACGGGAGAGGCGTCTAGTGCAGGAGATTGCCCTCGGTATAGGTGGATGGAAAGCCTTGCAAGAGATGGGGATCGATGTCAGAATCTGTCACCTCAATGAAGGACATGCAGCCTTTCTTGTGCTGGCCAGAGCCTATGACTTCATGAAAAAAACTGGCCTTACTTTTTCGGAGGCCCTATGGGCTACTCGAGCAGGGAATGTATTCACTACCCATACACCAGTGGCCGCAGGCTTCGATACTTTTCCATTAGCTCTGATCATGCAATATTTGCAGAGATACATCGAAAGTTCTGGTGCTACCATGCAACATCTTCTCAAGCAGTTTCATATCGATTCTGAAAGCCCCTTGATTACCGCTCAGATGGCTATGAGGGGATGTTACTATGCGAACGGAGTAAGCCAGATTCATGGCCAAGTAAGCAAAGAGATATTCTCACCGATGTATCATCGCTGGCCCTTAAACGAAGTTCCGGTTGACTATGTGACCAACGGTGTACACATACCCTCCTGGGATTCACCTGATGCACGCCGATTATGGGAAAATGTACTGCAAGGATACCATCTGTCAGCTCCGGCTGGCATGCCCTGGGAAGAAATCTCCAGGATTAGCGATTCCGAGCTATGGCAGTCTAGGATTCAATCCAGGCAATCCATGATTGAATATATAAGGCACCGCCTGGTCCGACAAGCAAAGGAGCACAACGCTTCGAAAGAGATTGTGGAAAAGGCTGCAGGGGTCCTCGACCCTGAAGTTCTTACCATCGGCTTTGCCCGCAGATTTGCAGACTACAAGAGACCCACTCTTTTGATACGTAAACCCGATAGGCTAGAGCGAATTCTGCTTGATAATAACAGGCCGGTGCAGCTGGTAATTGCTGGTAAAGCTCATCCAGAAGATCATCGGGGGAAGGATCTGGTGCGCACCATGGCCCAGTTCGCTTCCAGGGCATCCGTTTCCAATAGAGTGGTCTTTTTGGAGGATTATGACATCGCCCTGGCCAGACGCCTTGAGCCTGGCATAGATCTATGGATCAATGTTCCTCGACGCCCCATGGAGGCTTGCGGAACCAGTGGCATGAAAGTTCTGGTTAACGGAGGCTTGAACCTTTCGGAGCTGGATGGATGGTGGGCTGAGGCCTACTCACCACAGGTGGGCTGGTCTCTGGGAGATGGAATGAAACATGAGGAGCTATCCTGGGATGAAGAGGAGGCTGATCAGCTTTACCGGCTGCTGGAAGAGGAGGTCGTGCCCCTATTCTATGATCGAGATTCAGATAACATTCCTAGGGATTGGATCACCAAGGTTAGGAGAAGCATGTCTCAGCTCACACCCAGGTTCAGCAGCCATCGCATGCTAAGGGAATATCTGGAAAAAGCCTATCTTCCGGGAGCGTTGGCTTACAGTCGCAGGACTGCGAGAGGGGCTAAATTGGCTTTGGAGCTGGACCGATGGCACTCCAGAGTAGATGAAGTCTGGGAGGATCTTAGATTCGGCGAACTTCGAGCTAAAGAAGAGGACAATTCCTGGATATTTGAAGTTGAAGTAAATCTGGGACGCATGGACCCTGGTGATGTGCAGGTCCAGCTCTATGCGGATCCTGTCGCTGGCGGCGCTGCCTTAAAGAAGATTATGCAAGATAGAGGTGAGAGCGGCAAAATTGATATGAGAGTTTACAGGGCAGAGATCCCAGCCACCCGCCCTGCTGAGGATTTCACTCCTCGCATCATCCCCTATCACCCAGAGGCAAGCATACCTAGAGAGGCGGTTCACGTGCTCTGGTACAAGTAAACTGGCGATATCCTCCGGTCTAGAGCAGATTATCTCTTCCAGAGATACGACCTATTCAGTGGATTTCGCTATTTCAGTCGTCATTTCGCGAAGTTGCTCGTAGCTGGACATAAGAAGATTATTATGTTTATCATCATACCAAATCCGTGTCTTATGACGGAGTATATCTATGTCGCTGTATAACCTCCATCTATCACCAATTCACTTCCAGTAACAAACTTAGCTTCGCTGGAAACGAGGTACAGGACACCATAGGCGATATCTATAGGTTCACCGATATGGCCTATCGGTTGCATGGAGTCCATATTCTTTTTTATCTCCTCGATGCCTAATCCAGTCTTTTTGGATTGATCTCTGATAAAATTCTGGACCATAGAAGTCCATATGTATCCCGGATGGATTGAGTTCACACGGATATTATCTTTGGTATAAAGAAGGGCATCAATCTTGGCCATTATCCTTATCGCTGCCTTGGTGGCATGATAAGCTGGCACATCTGGTGCACCAACAATACCGTAGATTGACGAAATGTATACTATGTTTCCGCCATTCTCTTTTTGCATATAGGGTACGACATATTTGGTGCAAAGAAATGGACCCGTGACATTAACTCTGAATACATTCTCCCATTCTTCTTTTGAATATTCATGAGTTGGCTTGTTAGGCCCAGTTATGCCAGCATTGTTTACCAGAATATCCAGACGACCATACTTATTGTAGACGGCATCAATAACTTTTTTAACATTTTGTTCATCAGTTATGTCTAAATTGTGATATTCAGCCTTTCCTCCGGATGAGATAATCTCCTGGGCCACTTTTTCCCCAGCGTCTTCTGTTCTGCCTGTAATAATCGAGATTGCTCCCTCCTTAGCAAGCAACTTTGCCGTAGCCTCTCCGATCCCACGAGTAGAACCTGTAACGATAGCGACTTTACCTGTTAACAATCCCATACTATATCCATCCCCTTAGAAAATCTATTCTGATGAGACATTATAAGCTTTTTTTGTATAAGAGCTTAACTGCCAAAAAAAAGGATCGCTTGCTATGATACAATCATTCTCGAAGCCAGGTCCACGCTCCTGAGATATCATCAATTTTAAAAAACTTTGCGTCACGGGCATAGAACGGTTTGGCAAGGTGAGTTATCCATTTCTCCCAGGTCTTATCGCCTACAATGGCCATCTTTTCGATTTCATGTCGGAATTCCAATCCAAATGATAGATCTGCGAGCCATGCTTCCATTTTTTCCCACTTAAAATCACTCAGGTCAAATAACAAACGAATCTTACCTTCTTTTTCTATCAGGGCTTTGACTTCAGGCACCATTTTCTCATAGTCAGAAGCGGTAATGGTTCCAATGCATTTAAATCCTATCACATTTCCAGAACTTTTATCCAATTTTTCGATCATTCGTCTTTCACCAACCCAAGGCTCAGAGATAAATATCGAGGATTTCGGGTTATATTTGAGGTTGAAGCATTTGGCTTCTCATCTCATCTGATAATTCAGATATCCTTGCTGTAGACCTCGATATAATGCTCGATATCTTTACTGAGATTACCATAAGCGCCTGACCCACATGGAAGAGTCGAGGCTCTTGCCATCTTTAGAAGTTCTACAATAAATTTCCTATCCAAGGGGTTTTCTTCATTGAGTATAATATTATTAAGATATTCGTATATTTCAATACAATCTTTCTTTTCGAGTACCATTGACCAAACCCTTCTAATTGTTTGCTTATCGGTATCCAACAATATCATCTCCAAGGATATGATATCTCCTCACAATAAGAACGTTTTGATACTCCAATGAATCGCTAATCTATTATATAAACTAGCTCATTTTATGCTCCGTTACATGACCCATCTTTGTTAGTGCCTCACAATCAAAGGACGATGCGTGTTAAAATTCCTGATATTAAGCATAAAATAGTTTATTATCATCAAATTACTTAAATCTTCGCTTTCCGGTCGTGAAAGACTATACAGTTGGTATTAAATATGTGAGCTTCATATGCTATCCAACAAGGGATAGCAATAGGGAAAAGAGGGCCAAAGCCCAAGTTCAATGACGTAGCTTGTCCCAATACCAAATGCTCCTGCTACGGAGTTGCTGGTAAGGGTAACGTTACGAGCAATGGTACATCTAAAATTAAGTCCGGCGTGCAAGTGAGAAAATTTATATGTAGCGCTTGCGGACTCGAATTCTGTAGTCGGAAGAACACTGTTTTCTATGGTCTGCAAACGAGCCCAGAAAAAATAACGTTAGCATTGGATCTTTCAACCAAAGGCCTAAGTGTAAATAAAATTGCAGAAGTAGTTAAGGTTTGCCCTGTGACGGTCAGAAAATGGACAGGAAAAGCAGCAAGCCATTGCGAAAAAGTCAATCAACTCTAACTGGTGTTGAAACTGAGAAAGTCGAAATGGACGAGTTATGGACTTTCGTGGGGAAAAAACGCTGCCCAAGAAAGGCGAGTATGAAGATGAAGGTACATGGATCTGGCTGAGCATGGCTTGTGAATCCCGGTTGCTATTAGCGCATTGTGTGGGACCAAGAACACAGGAGACTGCGAATCAACTTGTGGCTAAAACTTCAAGACGCCTTGATTCAA
>JAQTXY010000169.1 GCA_028688535.1 Methanothrix sp.
GGGCACGCCCCCTGCGTATTTCAATTTCATCAAATTCATGCAGCATCTTTCATATTAATAGCTTTTCAGTCCGCGCATTTTACGGCATCATCAGGCGCGCCTGCCAGTACCGTTAAAGCCTGCGCCTCCATGAAGTGCAGCTTGGCTGGAATGATCAGAATATGCAAGGGTCCGCCAAAGTGATAGCTTTGCAGTCGGGGCAGAAGATCCGCTTTCACCGTGGCGTCATCCGAGCCCGCCCGGGCAATGCCTATGCCCAAACTGCCATTCAGGAGACTTTCTCCTGCCGCCTCCTCCATCTCCAGGAGAAGCGCTGCGCCTTCATTTACCGTCATATATCGCTTTGCAGAATCGCTCTGAATATCCAAAAAGAGCATGGTATGCAAATTGCGATCCAGGTTTTCAGTCAATACCTGGTAGGGCGTCTGGGGAATTATGCGCTTGCCCCGCGAGATATAGGGAAAGGGGATGGTAGTGGATCTGCCGAAACGGTAGTTTTGCAGGCCGCACAGTCCCGATACGGCAGTGACAATGGAAGAGGAGTGAATCACCCGCGTCTTAATGCCCATCTTGGCAGCTCGCAGCCGCAGGTCCAGATGGGTGGTGGAGACCATGGCGTCGCCCCCCACCAGGAAGGCCACGTCCTTATCCAGGGCATCCTCCATCCAGGAAGGGTCCACCTCTACCTGCTGGCGGGAGAGAAGGTTGATCTTGCGGCCATAAAATGCCTCCAGCGTCTCAAAAGCCGCCCCCATCAGCCGGGAGGTGTAAAACTCAGCATAAACCAGATCTGCGCCGCGAACCGCATCCAGGCCTTTGACGGAGATATCCCGCTCGTCGTACAGCCCCAGACCAATGAAGATAAGCATATCTGTTTCTCATCGCTCTAGTTTAAAAACGCTCCTAATTAACCTCCCTGCGGTCTATTTGTCAGGTATTTCGTCAGGTCTTTCGTCAAGTCTATATCCCATCCCACCGCAAATAAGCAGCATGATTGGCAGGGCAACTCAGGTGGTCGATTGCCGGGAGAGCATGGGCCTGGCCAAGGGTGGCGGTCTGGCCCAGAGGGGCACGCTCTCTGAGGCGACAAAGCCGGATGTGATCGCCATAGCCATGTCTCCGGGAAGGCGTCACATCACCAAACCCGTTTGCGAGATGACCTATGGGCTTCGCAGGGAGGGAATTCAGACCAGCGTACTGGTTTTAGAGGCAGGAACCGGAGTTCCGGAGAGCTTTCCTCAGGCTTCGCGAGGCTATGGCCCCACCTTCGGGCTGAATGAGAGGGAGCTGGAACAGGTAGCGCGCCATAAGATCGCCGTTCTGCATCTGGGCAATGTGCGCTCGCACGTCATCCACAAGGCCAAGGAGGTCTTGGCACAGATAGATATTCCAGTAGTAGTGGTGGCCCAGTGTCCCATGGATATGGAGGATTTTGCCAAAGAAGGCATCAAGACACGCTCCGTTAAACCGGCCTATCAGAAGACAGAGACCAAAGGCGAGGTAGTGGATATTGTAACCGGCATAACCCGCGGTGCTACCTGTACCAGAGTCAAGCTCAACACGCTGGCCAAGGTCTTGAACAAGCATCTGGCTGAGATCAATGCCCGTGAGGCAAAAGAGGCTCTGAAAAAGAAGAAATAGCTGCCAGAGGCCCATCATCCATATTATAAGGCCTTCAAACGATCCCGCAGGAGGGGCTTTGCTTGGGATGCACACCATCTCATATAGCGCCAGTTAAATGGCCTTAACTAATCATGAATGCTCGCGTAGTACTTGATGTACTAGGTTCATTGCTGATTTTATTAGGGGTATTGATGCTGATACCCGGCCTAGTTGCAACAATTTATGGGGAGCCTGCCGGCGTGATAGCTCTAGGTCTGACATCTCTTATTACCATATCTTCGGGCCTATTGATGAGACATCACGGTCAAAAGGGAGATGTAATGCATAGAGAAGCGTTTGCGATAGTTACCGGCGGATGGCTATTAGCAACGATTTTCGGTTCTCTGCCATTCATATTCCTTGGCCTGGGCGTTATAGACTCGCTCTTTGAAACCATGTCCGGATTCACCACAACAGGTGCTACCATTCTAACGGAATACAATTTAGATGGATATTGGATTATCAACGCTACATCTGCCGAACACAGCCTGGCATATCAACTTGTGAATGCACTATATGATCCATTAATCAGATATAACCTAGGTTTAAATGATTGGAAGATTAACGTTCATATTAGCGGCACGTTCTATGGACTTCTTTTCTGGAGATCTTTCATTCAGCTACTCGGCGGGATGAGCATTATTCTTTTATTCATTGCTATTCTGCCTCAATTGGGAGTAGCGGGCAGACAGCTTTACTATGTAGAGACCAGTCGGGGACCCGTGACACCCAGAGTAAAGAGCACCGCCAAGATATTCTGGGGCATATATCTGGGCTTTGTAGCATTGGAGACTCTGCTGCTCTGGGTGGCAGGCATGCCTTTTTATGATTCAGTGTGTACGTCATTTACCACAATATCTACGGCCGGGTATTCTCCGTTAGCATCAGGCATAGCTGCCTACAACAGTCTGATCATAGAATTGATAATAATTATCTTCATGATCATTGGAGCTACTAACTTTATACTTCATTATCAGCTCATCTATAAAAGGAATATTTCTGGTTACATAAACGATCCTGAATTTCTCTTTTATATGTTTATGTTAGCTTCTGCCACCGCGATCATTGTACTTTGGGGTAACATAGATGGCGATCTTCTTCATAGAATCCGTTTGGCCGGCTTCCACGTAGTCTCTATTTCGACTACCACCGGTTTCACAAACAATTTCGATTATGACCACTGGTCCTCCGCGGCTAATATGGTCCTCATCTTGCTGATGCTGATAGGTGGTTGCGCGGGAGCAACAGCAGGTGGCATCAAGGTTCTTCGAGTACTCTTAGTTCAAAAATACACACATCGAGAACTTGTGAAGCTGCTGCATCCCAAAGCAGTACAATCCGTTTGGTTAGGGCGGATATCTGTTACCGAAGGCGTACTAATTTCAGTGCTGTTCTTCACTATTATTTACCTAATCATATTCTTTGCATCTTCATTAGCATTATCGGTGGTAGAGTCTGGAAACAGCAGCTTCAACCTGCTTTCTGCAATATCGGCAGTGGCTACTTGCATGGGCGGTGTGGGACCGGGCTTGGGAGAAGTTGCCTTCGACTTTAGCAAGGTTACTCCTCTAGGAAAATTGATTGGAATTTTTTGCATGTATATAGGGCGAATGGAGATTATGCCAGTCCTGCTCTTGTTCTTGCCTGACTTATGGAAGAAATAATTCATCCAAAAACTATTTCGCTGGGAACTCTAATGTTTTCATCTATTATTAAGGAGTGAGCAATGGCGAGAGGCACAAGCAGCAATAATTCAGAGGGCAATGGGGCTATGCTGGTCCTCGAGTCCACGCTGAGTGCCGCAGATAAGATTCGCAACAATCCGGACAGAAAAAAGCAGATCAAAATATTGGCCCTGAACTTGGGCATTGCCGCAGCCGACATAATCACCTTAAAGCTGGAGTTGATAGGAGGCGGTGGACTGGCAACAGCCTCTGGAATCACTATCTTTTTCTTAAGCGCTGTCGGGGTAATCTACGGCAATTATAGGCTCCTAGCCGAACCGAAGAGATCAATTCCAACGCAAGAAGATTATATTGAAGCATTGAATAAGCATCGGGGACTCAAGACATTCGAAGAGACCATTGAGCTGGCGATCGACCAGATTGAGAGATTGCAGAAAAAGAATAAAAATATCCTGGTTATCCTACCGCAGATCTTCGCCGACTCGGAGATCACCTGCAATAAATTTAGTGCAGCCATCGCCGATGTGAAGAATTCATTCTTTGCGAATATCCGAAATATATTGAATAAGTTAGATACATTTGATGAAGAAGACTACAATTTCATTAGAGAGAAACATGCAGAAGGAGCCGTTTCGCAGCAAATCATGAAGGATAAGTTTGAAGTCTATAATGAATATGTCACCACTATTAAGGCTGCCACGGAAGATAATGAACAGATCCTACTGATGCTGGATAAGCTCTTGCTGAGGATCTCGGACATAAAAAATCCGGATCGCAGCCAAAGAGATCAAATGGCCCAGATGATCGATGATCTGATCAACCAGTTAAAATACTATAGGAATTGAGGGAGAGATAGATCAACATGCTAAGCAACAGCGACAAAAATGTAATTTTAAAGATAATTGGAGCGGCAGTTGCAGTTTTTATTATAGTCTGGACATTTACAGGAGACGATGAAAGGGATAGCTTGGCCGTGAATGGAAAAGAAGAGCTGGATAAAATTATCCCAACCATCAATGTAAATACAGTCACACATCTGCCGTACCCGGATATCCCTCAACCCCTAGACACAAAAGACATCTTGCCCGATATCAAATCCGAATACCCGCCGCAAGTGAACGAAAATACACCTAGCTACATAGAAATATTCTCCTCAACGGAAAAAGCGGGAAGCGGCACTGATGGCTGGCTGACAGATGTGGCGAAAGACTTCAATAACGCGGCAATAATAATTGACGGAAAACGTGTATCGGTAAGGCTCAGAGGGATCCCTTCCGGGGATGGCGCCGAATATATTACTTCTAAGAATTATTTGCCGGATGCTTATACTCCGTCCAATGAACTCTGGGGCGAAATGATCGCCTCCCGCGGAGTTAAAGCCCAGTTAGTTCAAAAGAGACTTGCCGGCAACGTGGCAGGAATACTGATCACCGGAGCCAAAAAGGACGAGCTGACAGCCAAATACGGGGCTATCAATATTAAGACGATTATCGATGCTGTCGCGAACAATGAACTGGTGATGGGCTACACCAATCCGTTTGCCAGTTCAACCGGGTTGAACTTCCTGATTTCTACATTGCAGGCCTTCAACAGCAGTAACTTATTGAGCGATAAAGCAATAGCAGGATTTGAGAGCTTCCAGGCCAATATTCCCGTCGTCGCCTATACTACTCTGCAATTGAGGGAATCAGCCAAATCCGGTAAACTGGGCGGTCTTATCCTGGAGTACCAGACCTATGCAAATGCACCAGATATCAGATCCTACGAATTCATACCCTTTGGTGTCAGACATGACAATCCGATGTATGCAATCGGCGAACTACCCGCGGATAAAATGAAAATTCTAAATAAGTTCGTTGAATTCACCCAACAGGAAAAGTACCAGAACCTGGCCACTAAATATGGTTTTAATGGCCTTAACGAATATCAACCAAAAGCGGGAAGAATCAGAGGCGATGTGA
>JAQTXY010000170.1 GCA_028688535.1 Methanothrix sp.
ATATCGTCTGCGAAGCGAGAGCGAAGCCAAGAAGCTAATAGAAGACAAGCCGGAAACGATCTCTAGCCTTACGAGGGTATGGAAGACCTACGCTGTAATTAGAGCATATCCTTTGGTCATCTACAGCATCGATGAGGCTACAATGGATCTGGCAGCAGATCTCTCAAGCAGATATGGGCTCTTTATATCAGATGCAACTCACCTGGCAGTCATGAAAATGAACGGCATTTCCAATATTGCAACTAATGATAACGATTTTCAGCTTGCAGAAGATATTTGTATTTACAAGCCATAATGGCATCTGTCCGTTTTCGTTCCCCGCTAGCGGCAGTGCTCGTGCCCGCGGGCGCGCTTGCGGGCGGTCGCGTGCCTGGGGCGGCGGGGCAGCCCGGCGGCAGAAATCCGGGGGCTGGGGGAAGGGCGCGGTCGGGCCTCTGCTGGGGAAGCGGCCGGTATCGCAGACGGCCCGAGGGCCTAGGCCGCAGGGGCAGAGGTGCTGGGTCGTGGAGGACGCTGGTAAAGAGGGCATGGCCAGGTGGTAGCCGAAGCGCGGATCGATGGGATTTGTTATCCGATCGTGAGCGCGGCCATTGATGACCAGAAATCATTAAAAGAAGGAGTGCAATAGTACTGATAACATGACTGAAGCCGTGATGGTTGATGGTGGTCTCCTTATTCCAAACAGCCTTCTCACAAAGCTAGGCACAGAAAATATCGAAGTTTTAACGAGAGGTCGCGAGATTGTGATCCGGCCAAAAAGCAAGACTAAACAATATTATGGCTTTGTGGGTGAGACAAAATACGATGAAGAGTTCATAAAAGAGCTGGAGCGTGACTTTGCTGAGAGTGGTGATATTTGAGCATCCTGGAATATTCTTCATTAGACCAAATCTTCATTGACTCCAACATATTTCTCGATTATGCCATCCCCAATCCTGAATTTGGGGAAATAGCTTCTGATTTTCTAGGGAGGGTCGAAATTGAGGAGATTTATGCAGTAACCACTCCGGCAGTCTTGGCGGAGGTATCTCACATCTTGCTCCTGGAAACTGGAGCAGTGATTTTAGATAACCGTAATCGTAATATTGTGATAGATAGAATCGAAGCAGATCGCAATCTTTCTCATCATTGCCGCGACGTCGTTGATAAATTCAATGAATATGTCAGCAATCTTGATGGCCTGCAATTGATTCCCGTTATGCCCGAAGACTATTTCCGGGCGTCGGATCTGGCCAGGGCTTATAATCTGATGTCTTTCGATGCACTTCATTTATCCGCAATGAGACGATCTCGCATCAGGAACATTGCTACCAGAGATCGGGATTTCGAGCGAGTGGATGGAATCGTGGTCTGGAGTCCGTGATTGGCATATCTCCGGTTCCCGGCGGAGGATGCCCGCCCGCCCACCCGCGGGTGCGCGCGCTGGCATGCGGGGGCGTGCCTGGGGCGATGGGGCAGTCGTCGTCGGAAATCCGGGGCTAGGACGCCGAGTTATGGGGAAACGCCGAGAGACTATTGAGACGCTGCAATGATTTTATATATTCTACATTATTCTATATATCAATATATCCTAATTCTCTTGCTGAAGTTGGTTTATATATATTTAGCTTATCGCCTTCCATCTTCGCAATGAATTTGGCTATTATTTGGTCATCAATTTGCAAAATTGCTTCTGTTTTTTTATCGTTAAGTTTCAGCAAAAAAGGCGTTTTTCCATTATATATTTTTATAATATTGTCAGTATCGTTTTTTTCTATTTTTGCCGTTCTTCCCAAATAGATGCCCAATTCTTGCAGCATAAATTCTATGAGTCTTCCGTTATCCTTTCCTGGAATTTCTTCCCAGCTAAACACGAGGGTTGGCTTTACCCAATCAAGTGTAACTGGTTCATAAGATATCGGTGATTTATACAGATCATCATAACAAAGCATTTTAAGAATGATTCGAAGTAGAATGTCATGAAGGTGTTTTCGGACTCTACGTATATCATTCTGTAAGTACAAATCTCCCTGGAAATCGAAATAGCCCTTATGCATAGTGACGCCACGATAGTAAGATAAAATGCTAATTAGGCTTTTCTTTTTATCTGGACGCCGATTCTCTTTATAAAAAGCGTCAACAATCGGAACATCACAAAGCATAAAGTCGTTTAGTAATTGTGCAACTTTCCGTCCATATCTATTATCCATATATGGTGGATTCATATCAATACTATTTGCCATTCCTTGAAGAATAATACGTTGTGCTTCAAGTCGCTTGATATCATCAAATAACCCCTTTTCTGTGGCACCTTGAGCATTATTAGCTGCCTCTTTTGAAATGGAATGAATCTTTTTTCTGAACGAATCGTATGCTTCATTTACGAATTCTATTTGATCGCCACTCAGACTTTGCCTTAGATCGATTTTTCCTAGCCCATGAGCTTGACACAAACAGTCTAAGGCCCGAAAAAGATAACTGAGTTGGTCTTCAGTTGTTAGATCGTAAAATCCACTCTTGACAATATTTCCGATAATGGCAGTCAGGTCAGGACTATTCCGGTAAGGTGAAGACCAATAGCCTGCAATGATATCTTTAATCCCATTTGGTATCCAATCATCGAAGACAACATGCCCTTTCGAAAATTTTGACCATTGATTCAACCGAGTATGGATGCGCTTAATAAGCTTTCCTTGACCATTCGTGTATTCGATCCAGGGCACCCCTATTTCGCTACCTGTAGCCAAACTAAGCAAATCAAGAATATGTTCTATATCTAATAGTTCTATTTCTGTAGTTCCCAAATCAATAATCATCACTGCAGTAGTTTCACGATCACATTTCCCTTCAAATAATTCTTTTTGCAGATTATCATAGTTTATTATTGGTTCAATAAAGCAGGGATTATTATTTATATCAAAACAAATTAGTTTATCACCATATCCTGTGCGGAGGGGATGATCTCGAAATTTTAAATCCGAATCATAAAACTCAGAAGGTATGAAATTTGTGATCGGAAGTAACATATATTTCGGGTGTGTTTCTGCGGAGATTTCTGAGCTAAATCTTGAATTTAAAAAATTTAAAACAATTCTATTGTTTTTTCCATCATACGAATATATTAGATTATCAGTTGTTAGTGAGAAAATACCGTTGCTTGATTTGACTACAAATTCCTTGATAACATTATTTGAGATTTGATCTAGCAATGGTTTCAATTTATAGAATTCAGGTACGGACAGTGAATTTCTCTTAAATAATTGAATTAAATCTCGATCAACTTGATTGGAAAAGCAGATTTCATCGCACTCAATACAGGCAACGCCATCCCCAAGTCGATCAAATTTCGCCTTTGCTTTTCCTTTGATAGTAATCCCTGGATCAACCAATTCCAAACGACCTGCACCTTCATAGATCAATGGGATCTTCGGCCAACCCCCCTTCAAAAAGTTAGTCTCAATACCAGGCATTACAAAACCTCTATGATCGTATCCGTTAATGTATATCTTAATTAAAAAAGTTTAAATTTTATATTCATTCTAAGCCCTCTTCCCCTTCATCGCCTCCACGAACGCCAAAAACGGCGGCGACGGCTTGCCTGGCCTAGACTTCATCTCCGGGTGGAACTGCGAAGCAAAGAAAAACGGATGCCCAGGTATCTCGCAGATCTCCATCAGATCACCGTTGGTTCCCGAGAAGATCATGCCTTTCTCCTCAATCTGGGCGATGTAAGCGGGATTTACCTCGTAGCGGTGCCGGTGCCTCTCCACGATCTCGTCTGTGCCGTAGATCCTGTGCGCCAGGCTTCCCTCTTTGAGGTGAGCCGGGTAATTGCCCAAACGCATGGTGGCGCCCATGTGCCTGATCTTCTCCTGCTCGGGAAGAAGAGCGATTACCGGATGAGGCGTGGCTCCGAACTCCGTGCTGCTCGCCCCCTGCAGGCCGCAGACGTTGCGGGCGTACTCGATCACCGCTAGCTGCATTCCAAAGCATAGCCCGAGGTATGGAACCTTCATCTCCCTGGCGTACTGCACCGCCTTTATCTTGCCCTCCGTGCCCCGGGAGCCAAAGCCGCCCGGCACCAAAATGCCATCCGCTTCCCTGAGGATGATGTCAGCCGAGCCGTGCTCCAGCTCCTCAGCATCAATCCACTGCACATCCGTCTTCACCCCGGCCTCAATGCCTGCGTGCTTGAGAGACTCCCGGATGGAAAGATAAGCATCCTCCATTGGGTCGGCACACTGCGAGCCAACGGTATATTTGCCCACAATGGCCACCTTCACCATGCCCTCGACGGAATCCATCTTCTGCACGAACTCGTCCCAGTCCTTCCTCTCCTCCAGAGGGAAGAGCCGCATGGCCTTCATGAGGTACCTGGCCAGGCCCTCGGCTTCCATCTGCAAGGGCACGCGGTAAATGTCGTCGGCATTGTGGGCGCTGATCACTGCCTCCATGGGCACATCGCAGAAGTGGGCGATCTTGTGCTTGGTCTCCTCCAGGAGGGGATGCTCGCAGCGTACTACTATCATGTCCGGCTGCAGACCCAGCTGGCGCATCTCCTTCACGCTGTGCTGGGTGGGCTTGGTCTTCTGCTCGCCGTCTATGGTGGAAGGAGCCAGGGTGACGTGCACGAAAAAGATGTTGCCCGTCTCCTCATACTTGAGCTGGCGCATGGCCTCCAGGAAGGGCATGGACTCGATGTCGCCTACCGTCCCGCCAACCTCAACCAGACAGATCTCGCAGCCTCCGTCCCGGGATACCTGGCGAATGCGCCTCTTGATCTCCTCGGTGATGTGGGGGATGATCTGCACCGTCTTGCCCAGATACTCGCCTCTGCGCTCTTTTTCTATGACAGTGCTGTAAACCTTGCCGGTGGTGATGTTGTGGTCGCGGGTCAGTTCCACATCCAAAAAGCGTTCGTAGTTGCCCAGGTCCAGATCCACCTCGCCCCCGTCCTTGAGGACGTAAACCTCGCCATGCTGAAATGGACTCATGAGCCCGGCATCGATGTTGATGTAAGGATCAATCTTGATAGCTGTAACTTTATAACCTCTGTTCATGAGCAGCCTGCCAATGGACGCCGCAGTGATGCCCTTGCCAAGCCCACTCATTACCCCGCCTGTGACCACAATATATCTCATAAATTACATCTCACGCCTTGAGTAGCGTAGCCGCTCCGTATATGATAAGGGTGACGATCAGGATGGACGATGCCAGAGCGCCGGGAAACTCGGGAATGTTTTGTGTGATGAACGTCATAACCAGGACGATAACCAGCGCCAGAAATAGGACTACAGGGATGACCTTAAGTGAGGGCAT
>JAQTXY010000171.1 GCA_028688535.1 Methanothrix sp.
GAGCGCGATTACCATCATTGGTTATAGTAATGATGTAATCGCCGATAGTTGAGTTAATCCGGTTGAACCATTCGGACTTCCTCGTGCCTTCCTTGGTCACAGTAATATGCGGATAGTCATACTTCGAGACGCCGGTCATAAGAATATGCCGGTTCAGGCTGAATTCGCCTGCATAGCGCTCTTCATTGTCTACCGCATCCGTGCCATTTACTCCGACCGATGCTGCCCTGAAATCAGCAACACCATTGAAGGTGGCATTGGTCTTCATCTCGTTTAAGCCGAGTGCTACTGAATCCTTCTTCAGATACTCCAGAGATGAGTATTTCTCGCTGATTAAAGTAGCGGGAGCCGAGCCCTTATTGGAAGTGTTGCACGGCACCTCTTTCGATACTGCGCCGGTTGAGTCATTGGCAGCGACAATCACGCCTCCACGCAGCTTGCCGCTCTTGGACCACATTCCCTCATTCCACTTCATGTCCTGGTTTGCTTTGATGGTGGGTGAATAATTGTAGCTGCTCGGTTTATGAGCAACCTCAATATCCTTCGCTATGTAACTGGTGAAGGTATCCACTATCTCCTCGCTCTTGTATGAGCCCGTACCAGACTCGTAGGTTCTCTGGCTGTCTCGAATCCTCTTGTCTGAGGCAACGAAACCTTCTCCAGAGGCGGCTTTGGTGGTTACAACGTTCTTGCCGTATTCATCAAATGATTCGTTGATGCTGAATTGGCCGCTGTAATCCTCCTGGCTCTCGAAGATAGGCTTAACCTTGGGTTTAGCATCAGGCGTAGCCTTCTTGAAGAATCCAATGCTGCCCTTGCCGGTAAAGCTGGCATCTACTACCATATTCGATCCATTCTCATCCATCTTGACATACGAATCGCGGTCTACGTCGGTAGCGTAGCGGTAGGTCTCATGCATAACTGAGCCGGTGATGTGGTTCTTAGCCCGGCTCTCCTCAGTCCATTTGGAGTCGTAATTTATGGCTTTATTGCCAGGCAGCTCGAAGGTAGTTGGAGCGTAGCTGGCGGATACGTTCTTCAGTGATTTGATGGATCTGTTCTCCCATTTGAGATTAGTCATCTCTTCCGAGTCGTAATCACCGCTTCCATGTTCTCTAGTCTGTAGCTCAGTGCCTATATCATCTATAGTAACGCCGGCACAGGTGCTATTGGTCAGCTTCGTATCCCCAATTCTTGCTTCTACATAGACGCAATTCTCTATTCCATAGGGACCAACCGCAGTAGATAGGTCGTTATTCACATTGACGAAGCCCTTTCCTTTGACAGACTGTTCCAGGTCAAATGTGGTTCTGACCTTGGGTATCCTGGCTACTATGATAATATCTTCACATGTTCCGGGTCCGATATTACCAATGTGCCACAGACCGTCTTCAGACGTTTCCGGATAGGTTGCCACGATCTCAACCTGTCCAGGATTCTGGAATACATCCTTGACAATTACATCCTCCAGAGGCATCATTCCCCTCTGGTTACAGACAGTAATTGTATAGGTGATCTCCTCCCCAGGCCGGTATACCTTCTTGTCCGATGTCTTTGATACACCGAACCATTTAACAGAGACCTTGGCCTCGGCTTTATGTTCAACAGGCTCGCCTCCGCCCACAGGAACACCTGAAGCATAAACGACGTTATCCAGATCGCCTACAATATTGCTCGTAACAACAGTTTTCAGGTTTATCTTTATCTCGCCGCCAGGCGGAAGGGATGCAATTCCCGCTATTACTTCCAGATCACTCCATTGTATGACTCCAGGCGAAATCAGCACTCCGCCATGGTCATCCTCCAGATAATCAAGGCCCTCCGGAAGGGTATCTATCGCTGACACTTTCACCAGGGCTATAGTGCCGTCGTTCTTGACGACTATCGGAAACTCGATTACAGTTCCAGGCAGTCCGAAGTCCGGATAGGCGTCCTTGGTTACAGCGATGCTTGCTCTTTCAAGAATTACATCAGCGGTATCATGACCTTTCAGTTCTTCACCATATTCTGTTTGTGCAGTGACATCAATACGATTGGTCATGGTCACCAAGACGGTTCCGGTTACCTTGGCTTTCATTACCAGATTGGCTGTACCGCCATTGGCAGCCAGCGGACCGACATTATTCCAGACCAGGATTGTTGTTCCTGAGGGCCCTGGAGCTATGCTATCCGGTGCTGGAGTTGCTTCAACATAGCTAAGACCATTGGGTAGAATATCTGTAGCCTGAGCTGTAATCAGATTTGTCGTACCCGTGTTGGTTACCTTCATGTTGAAGGTTACTATGGCGTTTACGGGACCACTATTTGGATTTGCCGTCTTTTCGACCGTCATCGAGGACACATATGATGTGACAATTGCGGTATCGGAGCCGGGTATTTCTTCTCCAAATTCAGAAGTGCCCAGTACATCCACAACATTGGTCATCTGGCCGATGAAGTTGCCATCGATTGTCGCCCCGAGATGAATGGTACTAGTGCCGGTAAGGGCATCCAGCGGACCGACATTATTCCAGACCAGAGTGGTTATGCCTGTCGTTGGGTCGGTGGATGAAGTATCTGCAGGCGGCGTGCTCTTGGAGGCATCATAGGTCAAACCTTTAGGCAATAGATCCGTGACCTTAACAGTGGTCAATTTAGCTGTGCCGACGTTATCGACTTTTAGTGGGAACTCAATTGATGTGCCAACCGGACCTCTCTCCGGTATGGCTGATTTATCCACATTCATCAATACGTCGTAGGATCTGACCTCTACTGGATCGGTAGCAATGCATTTCGCATCGTCTGTGACGGTAACCGTATAGGTAGTAGTCGCGGACGCAGTCGGAGTGACCGTTGGATTGGCGATATTCGGATCATTCAGGTAGGTAGTCGGAGACCAGGAGTAAGTATACGGCGCAACACCGTTGCTGGCCGTTGGGCTTCCGCCAATAACTACCGAGTCGCCAAGCTTTACCGCCTTATCAGGACCGGCATCAGCTTTTAAGGTCGTTGGCACTTTGACGGACTGCGAGGTCGTTTCGGAAAATCCGTTATCGTCTGTTACAGTCAGCGTTACCGTATAGGTGTCGCCAGCGTCATAGATATGTGTTATCGTCTTGCCGGTTTCTGTTTTGCCATCACCAAAGTTCCAGGTGAAAACAGGATTCACGAGGTTTGGCGAGGCATCGCCGGCAAAGGCCACCTTCTGAAGGCACTGGACATCCGCGTCGAAATCGATCGTTGAGACCTTGATTTCGCAGATATCCTCGGCTGTGCATTGCGCGTTATCAGTGACTAAGACGTTATAGGTGGTCGTTGCTGTCGGCGAGGCGGTAGGATTGGCTGCCGCAGGATTGTCAAGTCCGGTGGTAGGTGTCCAGGAGTAGGTATAGGGTGGAACGCCATTGCTGGCAGTGGGGGTGCCTCCGATGACAACCGATTTGCCCAAGAGGATGGTATGGTCGGGGCCGGCATCAGCAGCTAAGCTTGTTGGGACGGTGATCGGCTTACTGACCGTGCCTGGCTGGGCCAGACCCTGAGCGGTTACGGTCATAACCACGGTGTAGGTGCCGCCAGTGGCATAGACATGGGTGGGCTTAACGCCGATCTCATGTGCCGAGCCATCACCAAAATCCCAATCGTAAGCTGGATTGACAAGATTGGTGGAAGAGGCGGCGAATTCCACGGCCTGATTACATTTCGCCGTTGGTGTGAAATCGATCGTTCCAACCGTGATCAATACCGGAGCCAGGGCTGGGCATTGCTTGCTGTCAGTTACCGTAACCATGTATGAAGTTGTAACCGTGGGCGATGCAATAGGATTAGCTACCGCAGCATCGCTCAATCCAGTGGTCGGAATCCAGGAATAGATATAAGGAGCGACGCCACCGTTAGCCGTGGGGTTGCCTCCTATGGTAACCGATTGGCCTTTGATGATGGTTTGATCAAACCCGGCGCTGGCGGTCAAGGTAGTTGGAACGACAATCGTCTTGGTGACCTGTGCGCTGGATCCTGACTCGCTCACAGTCATAATTACAGTGTATGTGCCGCCACTGGCATAGGTATGATCGGTCTTATCGCCGGAGGCATGAGCCGAGCCGTCACCAAAGTCCCAGTCGTAGGTAGGATTAGTGAGGCCCGTAGCCTCGGCTTCAAAGTCCACTTTCTGCATGCATCCGACGGTATAATCGAAATCCACATCCCATACAGTTATCAGTACGTCATCTTTCCCATTGCAGCCATTGTTGTCAGTTACAGTAACCTCATAGGTTTGGGAAACGTCAGGCTTAGCCACAGGATTAGCTGCCGAGGCATCATTCAGTCCGGTAGCCGGATCCCAGGAATAGGTGTAAGGCGGGAAGCCGAAATCAGCAGTGGGACTGCCGCCTATAGCAATAGAATCGCCCTTAATGATGATATGATCAGAACCGGCGCTAACAGCTAACGTCTTTGGGATGGTGATTGTCTTCTTGACTACGCCGGGAGCGGCGAGATTATCGGCGGTCAAGGTCATGGTGACCTCGTAAGTACCGCCCAGCAAATAGGTATGAGTAAGCGGATTCTGGCCGCTGCCGTGTGTTGAGCTGTCGCCGAAGTTCCAGTCAAATTCGGGATTGGTAAGCTTGCTGATGTCTGAGACCGTGCCGGCAAAGTCCGCTTTTTGATCGCACAGTACCGTGGGGGTGAAGCCGATCTCCAGAACTGTCACGTCTACTGTATCGGTCTTAGAGCATGTGCCTGGCTTGTCGGCTCCTACGCTGTCTGTGACTGTGACCTCATAGGTATGGGAAATGGTGGGCGTCGCAACGGGATTTTCGGCCGCTGGATTGTCCAGACCGTCGGTTGGCAACCAGGAATAGGTGTAAGGCGAGACGCCATTTTTGCCGGTAGGATTGGCGGGAGTGCCACCGATTGTAGCCGATTGGCCTTTGATTATAACCTGATCGTCACCGGCGTTTGCGACTAAGGTAGTCGGGATGGTGATTGTCTTCTTGACTACGCCGGGAGCGGCGAGGTTATCGGCGGTCAAGGTCATGGTGACCTCGTAGGTGCCGCCCAGCAAATAGGTATGAGTAGGCGGATTCTGGCCGCTGCCGTGTGTTGAGCTGTCGCCGAAGTTCCAGTCAAATTCGGGATTGGTAAGCTTGCTGATGTCTGAGACCGTGCCGGCAAAGTCTGCTTTTTGATCGCACAGTACCGTGGGGGTGAAGCCTATCTCCAGGACAGTCACGTCTACTGTATCGGTCTTAGAGCATGTGCCTGGCTTGTCGGCTCCTACGCTGTCTGTGACTGTGACCTCATAGGTATGGGAAA
>JAQTXY010000172.1 GCA_028688535.1 Methanothrix sp.
GATTCAGGGCGTCGGCGGTGCATTGCTCTTCACCAATAGCGCGGCCATTGTGACGGACGCCTTTCGCAAAGGGCGAGTGGGTCTGGGTCTTGGAATCAACACCATCGCCTTTTCCGCCGGCTTCTTGATGGGGCCGATCATTGGCGGCATCCTCACCGCCATCGACTGGCGACTGGTCTTCCTGATCAATGTGCCACTGGGCGCAGCCGGCACCATATGGGGCATTCTCAGGCTTCGCGAGCCGGTAGCGCTGCCCTCCCAGCAGAGCTTCGACTGGCCGGGGAGCGTCACATTCACAGTTGGAATAGCAGCATTGCTGCTGGCTTCTTCGCTGGTGGCCTTTCCGCTTATCGATGCAGTCTATGTCTATCTCCTCTTCGTCCTGGCTATGCTGAGCCTGGCAGCCTTCTATGTAGTGGAGAGGAAGGCAGAGCAACCAATGATGGATTTTCGGCTCTTTGGCGAGAAGCTATTCGCCTATGCCTGCGCCTCCAATGCCATTAACGGCCTTCCCCGTGGAGCAGTGCTCTTTGTCTTGATCTTTTTCTTGCAGGGGCCCTACGGTCTCGACCCCCTCTGGGCAGGAATTATGATGGCACCTTTCGGGGCCGCCTTTATGTTGGTGGGACCCATTTCAGGATACCTGTCGGACAGATACGGCTCAAGGGGTCTTGCCACCGCCGGGCTGCTAATTTCCGGTTTAGGGCTTCTTGGTCTGGCAACTGTGGTGAGCAGCACGCCCTACTGGTTGCTGGCCCTCTATCAGGCTCTGATGGGCGGAGGCTCTGGACTCTTTGCCTCTCCCAATACCAATGCAGTCATGTCCTCAGTTGTCCCGGAAAAGAGGGGCACTGCCGCGGGGATCAATTATATGCTCATGAGCACCGGGCAGATGCTCAGCATCGCTATTGTCTTCCCGCTGGTGCTCAGCCGTATTCCTGAAGAGATCATGTTCCATATCTTCCTCTACGGGGGAGGAATGAGCGGTGCGCCTCTGGCTGCCTTTGAGTTGGGCATGCACCAGGCGTTCCTGGCTAGCTTCTTAGTCACATTGGTTGCGGCACTCATTTCCGCTCTGCGGCCCAGGCAGATGAGTCTTGCCGGGGATGGATCTGGGCTAGCTCTCTAGAGCTTTTTGATCATATCATGTGAATCAAAGTGCACCTCATAGGGCTTGATGTCCAATATAGGTGTTCCATTTAGGGCATCCAGTCCTGTCACCTTGATGACTTTGCCATTCATAGAAAGGATCTCTGCAACTGTGATGCCAATGGGGTTAGGCCGACAGGGGCTCCTCGTGGCCAGAACACCTCGCTTTGGAATGGATTGGTCGCCCATAGGATGAACCTGCTCGTGATAACCTTGCGAGCGATGAAAATAATAAACGACTAGAAGATACCTGTAACGATCCAGGCCGTGCAAAGAGCCAATATACTTTTTATCCAGAATGAGGACGGATTCGGAGTTCCAGAGGGTCTTTAAATCTTTGGGCTCATCGAAAGTAGTGGAAACCTCATTACAGACACAGGTCCATCCCGAAAGCCAGCATCTTCGAGTTGCTTGGCCAATGGATTGTCCCCTGGAACACTTATCCGCGAGAAGTACTCCTATCTTGACAATCTGCAAAAGAGACCTTCGCATCAGGCCTAAGCGATCCTATCGCGAAGTTATCTCTCTTTCGGGTATCAGGAATTCCTAAGAAGGATTGACTGCAGGCTCTGCAAAGAAGATATATCATGGATTGCTAAGCTATCCATTACTAATAAATCGATTAATAAGTTCTAAGGCTAATCTGAGTAAAAGCAACTATTGATATTAGATATTTTTAATACTAGTAACACCCTGCTCAATACCAAATTAAAAGATTTGTTAATTAATATCTAATAATTGTTGTCTGCGCAATCTTTTTATACTTATCTAATAAGAATATAATTTAGTCAAATACTTACTATGCATAATACTTATCAACCCTGGTCTGCTGAGGAGTTATGTGGATAAATATCGCACGATCTGCATTCATTTGTCTCTTGATAATCAGCATCGTGGAAACAACAGCGATGGGAGTTACTGTAAGAGTCTCTTCATCAGATGGTTATGAAAAGTCGTCCTCTTCCCATGACTATGATCTGGATATATCGACGCAGCTAAAACAGGATATCAACCTAGCTTCGGGCAAAATTTCCTCCAATCTGCTAGTTAATGGCGGAGGAGAAAACAGATTGATGCAGTCACTATCCGGAAGTAGTTATGATCTAACCAGTGATGTCAACAGCCAGGGAATGCTCTGCATTTCGGCTTCCTCTGTTGCATCAGGGGAAGGGGCCAGTATCAGCCAAGATGTGGCCGGAACAGGCAGCCTGAGTCTCAATATGCAGAGCAGAGAGGGCGGTGCGAATGCCGGTCAGGAGGCGGAAGTTGTCGATGGTGTCCTTTCCAGCTCGCAAAGCCTCTATGCATGCAATGGGCAAGGCACCTTTGCCAGGCAGATTACAGAGATAGAAGGCCAAGGTGGCAAAGTCATCTCGGGAGCACTGGGTGAAGAGAATGTAATGCTGGCTGAAGGTGGCTATTATGGCCGGGGGAGTATGAAAGCCAACCTTGCATCTGCGGCTTCAAAGCATGCCATATCAAACGGATTTGCATCCATAGATAATGTTCAAGTTCTGAGCGACGATTCCTTTAATGCCGTTTCCTCGAAGGGCGAAAGCGCAATGATGGGCATTTCCGGCCTGCGAGTGGTGGGAGATAAAAGTGATATTGGTAGCTTTGATGTGAGCGTCCTCAATTTTGACCTGGCTAGCGAAAAAGAAACCGCAACTGCCTCCCAGATCACGGCGAGCGAAATGACTTTTACTGGCGGATCCTATTCCTCTTTCATGCTTACTGGATATCGCTGGAATACGCTCGATCCCCAGATACAGCTCTACTTAAATCCGACCGGCACGCCTGCAGAGCTCACCTCTACGTCCACTAAAGACGCAATTTCTGTTGCAGCCAATACCTGGGATGATGCTGTGGCCGGCAATATCTTTGCAGATACAACTACGGTGATAGTAGACGAAAATAAGGTGGTAGACGATCCATTCAGCAGTACGCCCAAGAAAGACGGCTACAACGTGCATGGATGGGATGCATTTGGGAATAGCTTTGTTGCGCTTAATCGCTGGTGGACCGATGGGACAAAGAATGATGGATACTACAGGATTACTGAATCCGATACTTGGTACAATCTCGATTATGAGTGGACAACAAGTCTCGCCACAGCCCAGACAACCGGCAAGATGGATCTGCAAAGTGTAGCCCTGCATGAACTGGGCCACTGCATTGGCATGGGTGATATCTACTCCACAACTTATGGGGGGGTTTTGCCGCCCAGCGATGAACGAACCAAAGATCTTGAGCAGGTGATGAATCTCTACGACGGGCCACAGAGAACACTGGGAAATGGTGATATTACTGGTGCTCAGATTCTGTATGGCAGAGTCCCCAAGATAATTTCTGTGGGGAGTGGGCGGCCAGTGTAGCTGGTCTTCTGTAATATGATGATAAGATGGTGTTAATTCGTTAATTCTTTTTTAGATCATTCTTATGTAATCGAGCAATAAGACTATAAATAGCTGTTACATAAGAGGTATTCTTGATACCCAAGTCAATCATCCGATCACTGGCGCGCCAGGAATTCTCTGTGCTTTGTGAAATCAGAGACCACGTTGAGCGCCTAATCTCGGAAAGGAGCAAACCTCCTATGGCAGATGAGTTGCCGGGCGACAGGGAGGTATTAGAAGTGCATACGACAGGATCGACTACCTATCGATTGGAGAGGGTCTCTTGTGGCAAGAACTGCAAAGGATGTCCTCATGGCCCTTACTGGTACGGTTACTGGCGGGAGGGCGGCAAGACGCGCTCCAAGTACATCGGCAAGAATCTGCCGACCACACAGGTAAAAAAGGTGTAGCAGTATGATTAGAAACCTTAAAATGGTTAATATATTTATTTTGCTGATAGCAGTGACTATATTCTCCGGATGCGTCTCGCAAGAAGAGTCCTCAATTGCGGCTCCATCCGGTAATGCCTCTCAGAGGGTCAATGTGGTTACATCCATAGCTCCTCTGGGCGACTTTGTGAAGACGGTGGGAGGGGAGAAGGTCCTAGTCACTGTGGTAGTTCCGCCGGGTGCTGAGCCTCATACCTTCGAGCCTACACCATCTCTGATGATGGATCTGGCCAAAGCCGATTTATATGTTATGAATGGTGCTGGTCTCGAATTCTGGATGAACAAGTTGCTTGAGGCCAATAAGGATATGGTAGTAGTAGATTCTTCACAGGGCATCGTCTTGCTGCAAGAGAACGAGGGAGAAATAGATCCGCACATTTGGCTCTCTTTGCATAACAGCGCTCTTCAAGTAGACAGCATTTGCCGCGGCCTGGTAGAAGTCGATCCGCAAAATAAAGATTATTATACCAAGAACCGGGACGGTTATTTGCAAAAGCTAGAAGCTCTGGATGTGGAATTGAACCGGACATTTGCCGGCAAAAAGAATAAGATATTCATTGTGCATCATCCTGCCTGGACCTACTTTGCTCGAGATTACGGCCTTATTCAGGTGCCGCTTATGGAGAATGAGAAAGAGCCGGGGCCCAAATACCTGGGCGAGGTGATAGAGCTGGCCAAAAAGAATAATATCACTACTATCTTTGTAGAGCCAGAGTTCAATCCCAAGACCGCGGAGGTAATCGCTCGGGAGATGAATGCCCGCATCGTCACCATTGATCCATTGGCTGGAAATTATCTGGATAATATGAGAAATGCAAGCAGGGAGATTGCCCAGAGCCAAACATGACTGAGAAGATAGTATCTATAAAGGGCCTCTGGATCTGCCGAGCAGAGCATGCTGTCCTGGAGGACATAAACCTGGAGCTGGTAGCTGGCGACTTTCTTGGCCTTATCGGCCCTAACGGAGGCGGTAAGTCCACACTGCTAAAAGCAATTCTTGGCTTGATCAAACCAGACCGGGGCAGTATTGCTCTCTTTGGACAGCCGCCCGCAGCAGCGCGAAGCCGCGTCGGCTACATGCCCCAAAAGACCGTCTTCGACCGCAGCTTTCCTGTTAATGTGCTGGATGTGGTGCTTATGGGACGATACAGCCGCAGGGGGCTCATGCATCGTTATGGCAGTGTAGACCGTCAGGCGGCGCTCAAGGCACTGGAGGCCGTGGGAATGCAGGATAGAGCCATGCGCGAGATCGGTGCTCTCTCGGGAGGGGAGCAGCAGAGGGTCTTTGTTGCCCGA
>JAQTXY010000173.1 GCA_028688535.1 Methanothrix sp.
GTGTAAGCACCGAGGCAACGAGGTGTTCAGCTCGCAGCAACTAATAACTCCGCAGCGCTCCGCTAAACTCGGGCGAAATCTGGTCGCAAAGCATAAATTGTGCACTATTGCCAAGGTAAGCTTCTAATTGGAGAAGCATTACTATACCGGTTCGAATCCGGACTTTGGATTCGAGCATGGCGGCCAGAGCGGCAGGGAGATTCCTGAACCCATTCCGAACTCAGAAGATAAGCCTGCCCACGTTCTGCACTGTACTCAGATGCGCGAGCTCTCGGGAAATGCAGATCGCTGCCATGCTCACCTAACTTTCTTTTGTAACTTTGGCTTGAGCAAGAGCTCCCGAATTACTATTATCTTAATCCGACTTAGCGACGCTGCAATGTTGATGGGGCTCCTATGCGCCCGAGATTGCGGCAAGTCGCAGAGCGCTGCCATATTCACCTGACTTTTCTATTTTGGCGAAATTAATCTATTGGATTACTACTACTTAGCCATGTGGATTAGTCGATGAAGGCTACTATGCACCCGAAAATGTGTCAAGATTCAGATTGCTACTAATGGTCAGGCATTTTGGGCTAGCGCATCAACCTCAGATAGAAATTCGAGAGCCGAGTTTATAAATAGCTCAAGGTTTACTGCTGCGCCGAAATGGCCTCCTTTGAAAAGTATCAGCCTTGCATCAGCTATTCCCGATGCAAGTTCCTTTGTGTATTTCGGTCCAGCAAAGAAATCCTTTGTGCCATTTACAATGAGTGTAGGAACCTTTATTCTATAAAGCCAGCCTCGACTGTCGAACCTCGAAACTGCTTCGGTTTGCCTGAGAATCGACCTATCTGTTGGCAAATACTTGCATAAACACATCTTCTCCTTAACCCCAGGCATCTTCAATATTTTATATTAATTTCTTCATTAAATGTTAAACTTCTCACTGAAATATTTATCTCTTACAAGTTTTGCTTTATCTTGCGCCCATTTCTCCACGCCCATCTTCCTTATCAATGCCAGATTGAATACCTTCATGTTATGTGGAGCGAATGCCGCCTTATCCGCAAAGGGCTGCAGGCTATCACAAGGAAAGTCCGAGCAGTCAGCGCAAGACTCAATGCCTTTTGAACTGATACACTTAAACACCTTGCATGGCTCTATTCCGAAAGGTGGGACACCATTTCGCTTTCGGCATCCTTTGCATGCAGCTTTCTCATAAACTTCCTCATATGACAATGGTAAGCCGAATTCTTGAACTCGCAATGCCATTTGTTTTCTGTTCACTTCATTATCGTTAGCTAAATAGAACGGACAATTAAAGCAATCCAATCCGCATGGTGCGGTTAACTCTCTCAGATCCATATTTTTATTCTCCATTTGATGCCTATGCAGCTTTTGTTTTAGTTCGGTTTATAGCTTTCGGTGTAAAAACAAAATGCTATAATAAATTTTGTCATTATATTGGGTCTGCAGGATGCAGAATAACAAATTTGATGTAATTTTCTAATTTAATAATCAATCAGTATTCTGAAAACCATATAATCATGTTTCTAGACAATTCTTCAAAATGAGAAGTTGATGAAATGGATAAGTTTTAAGCCATGTTAATTCATAATACACTATCATGTATGAGATCATCAGAACCTTCTCCCCGATCTTTAGAGGCCTGAACTTTGAAAATCCTAGGGCCGCTGCCATATATTATGTTAACCTGATTATAAATTTTCCAACAAATCTTCAATGTATTTTAAACGAAGCACAGGCAATTTATGGAAACGATATCAATAGGCAAGCGCTGCATGTGGGAAGACGGGAACTACAGAAGAATGGTATCATTGGCCGGACTTATTTTACAGAAGATTCTGATGTGGACTTCGACCGCGAAACGTATTTGCCTGTAAATCCCGATTTAATCTGGCGAGAGAATCTGATGCGGGCAAATATTTATTGGAAACATCCAGAGGAGATGGCTTTTAGAAAAACTAAAGTGAAAGAGCTATATGAGCATTATCGAAGGAACTTCAAGAAATATGGTATCGGAATAGAAACTGGAAGTATAACCGGATTATTCAATATCTATTGGCTGTATCGCAAAGGAATTGATACTATCAATTATGGTTGTAGAGATATTAAAAGAATAGATTTAAAGGTTAATAGCCTCGAATCATATATTCTTCCAGATTATTCTGAATATGAAAAGGAAATATTCAAAAGAGGGTTGAGTGAACGAATTCTCTTTGATGATAGTACAAAAATTCTTTTTGATAAAAACACAAAGCGAAAAATATTAAAAGATGAGGAGTCCATGCTTAAGGAATATAAGCCAACAATTGAAAAAAAGTTTAAAAAATTCATAGAACTAGGCAAGGATTTTCACAACCAGATCGAGGTCAGATTCACATCAATTCCTTACATTACAAACAGGCAGTCTATAATGTACAATGATAATGGGGCTTTTTGGGCCTGTGATTTCAGGAAGTTGCTAAGCCTTGATCCCAAAGAACCACCGAATTATCTTGGCACTATTTACCTTCAGAACGATTTAATCGATCACATACGAGAAAATTTTGAAGCTGCATGGGCAAAAAGCATCGAATGGAATGAAGTCTGATAATCGAATAATTTTTTCATATATGTTTATATATCAATGAACGTACATATAATTTTTCCATTAAAACTTAGATGAAATTAAACCCTAAATTAGCTGACTTAAGTTTAGACCACTGATATTTGCTGGATTATTATTACTTGGCCTAGTTTCAAGGTTAATAAATAATAAAAATATAAAAATGTTAAGGCCGAATCTCACTTGCGGCCGCAACCTCATCACTAAGTAGCTTCATTGTCGAGAATAATTGGCCGGATTCTCGTCGAAGGCCTTCTTGCAGCCCGTAGCGCAGAAGTAGTACATCTTGCCTTTATACTCGCTCTTGAGTTTAGCCGACTTCTCATCAACATTCATCTTGCATATCGGATCTATTGCCATTTTTTAGCCTCCTATGTTTCTATTTTGTATTGTCGGCGGTATATACTTCTTTAGCAGGAGCGAGAAGGATATAACCGTCACGGAGCTGAGGGCCATGGCCAAACCTGCCAGCTCAGGGCGGAAGGTTATACCGAATGCCGGATACAGCGCACCCGCTGCCACGGGAACCAAGGCCACATTGTAGGCAAAAGCCCAGAAGATATTCAGCTTAATTCGCGAGATCACCTTGCGACTTAGCTCTATGGCCGCTACCACGTGGAGCAGGTCGTCTTTCATCAGCACAATCTCGCCGGTCTCGATGGCCACATCCGTGCCGCTGCCGATAGCAATGCCCACGTCGGCCTGAGCCAAAGCAGGTGCGTCATTGATACCATCTCCCACAAAGGCTACTTTGCTGCCGTTTTGCTGCAACCTCTTGATCTCCTGGGATTTATCTTCAGGCAAAACCTCGGAGAGAACCGCTTTTATGCCCAACTGACCAGCGACCGCTGTCGCACTTCTTGCGTTATCGCCAGTAATCATCACTACAGACAAGCCCATTTTCTGCAGATCGGATACTGCTTGCCGAGCAGATTCCTTCAGACGATCGGAGATGGCCAGAACGCCGCAAGCCTGGCCGTCCAGGGCGATGAGCATGGCCGTTTTGCCCTGCTCTTCATAGCCTGAGGCTTTTTCGAGGAGATCGGGTATTATTTCGATGTCCAAATCAGTGAAAAGCATCCTGTTTCCAGCAACTACGCTCCTGCCATCTACCTTGGCCAGCACGCCTTTTCCCGGCCGGGCCTCAAACTTGCTCGCATCATCTACAGAGAGGTTCAGCTCCTGGGCTTTGCGTACTACTGCTTCCGCTAAAGGATGCTCAGAAGGCCGCTCTGCGCCGGCTGCCAGACGCAGCATCTCCTTTTCGCTCATACCAAAGGCCGCCATATCTGTAACATCAGGTCTTCCCACGGTAAGTGTGCCGGTTTTATCGAAGGCGACAACCTTTAGCTTATCTGAGGCTTCCAGAGCTTCTCCGCTCTTGATGAGTATGCCAAGTTCCGCTCCACGACCAATGCCTACCGTAATGGCTGTAGGTGTGGCCAGGCCCAGAGCACAGGGACAAGCTACTACTAACACGGATATGAGTGCGGTAAGAGAGAAGAGCAGAGTATTATGGGCCACAAAATACCAGTAAACAAATGCAGTGAATGCGATTGTAAGGATAGTAGGTATGAAATAGGCCACCGCCCGGTCGGCGATTCTCTGCACAGCCGGTCTGGTGCCCTGCGCCTCCTCCACCAGAGAGATGATCTGAGCCAGAACGGTATCTTTTCCTATGCGGGTGGCTGAGAACTGAAGAGATCCGTTCTTGTTGAGGGTGCCGCCCACCACCCTGCTGCCTGGCGTCTTAAAGGCAGGAACGCTCTCGCCAGTAATCATAGCTTCATCCACAAAGCTTTCTCCCACCGTGACCAGGCCGTCTGCCGGAATCTTTTCGCCGGGTTTGACCAATAGCCGATCGCCTACCATCACCTCATCAACGGACACCTCAATCTCCCGTCCGTCCCTGAGAATGGTGGCGCTCTTGGGAGCAAGGCCAACCAGCTTCTTGATAGCCTCTGAGGTTTTGCCTTTGGCTCCGGCTTCCAGGTAGCGACCCAGGGTGAGAAAGGAGGCCAGCATCACTGCCGTCTCATAGAACATGAAGTCAGAAGTCAGAACAATTCCGAATGTTCCCAGAATGCTGGAGCCATAGGCCACGCCGATGCCCATGCCGTACATGACGTCCATATCCAGATTCCGGTTGGCAAGCGCTCGCAGTGCAGCCCTAAAGATAGGGTAGCTCACATAAACAAAAACAGGAGCCGATACTATGAGCATGAATAGGCTCATGAAATTGGGATAAGCCATGGCGAATTGCATGGGCACGATTTTATGCACCGGCAGGTACATGAGAGCCATTAGAAAGAGGCTGGTGGCAAAACCGATGATGATGCGCCGCCTCTTGTCTGCCATATCCTTTTGCTGGGCTTCCTTCTCCCGGTCGGCCATTGCTTCATCGCCTTCCAGCCCCAAAAATTGATATCCCGTATCAAGAATGGCCTTCTTCATGTCCTCAAGACTAACCATGCGGGGATTAAAGGTAACAAAGGCCTTCTCTGACGCCAGGTTCACCCGCACCTCCACGACGCCATCCAGCTTTTTTAGAGCGATCTCCAGCGCACCCACGCACATGGCGCAGACCATGCCGCCGATCTTGAGCGTTACCTTCTCATCGATTACATCGTAGCCGACATCTCGAATCACCTTTTCTAGATCAGCAAGG
>JAQTXY010000174.1 GCA_028688535.1 Methanothrix sp.
ACATACCTGAATGGAAGGTTAAGGATGTCGAAGAGCTTGTCGAAATGATCAAAAAGAGCCGCGTTGTCGGAATTGTTGGTGTACGGGAGATACCAGCCGATAATTTGCAGCAGATGCGAGGCAGTCTTAGAGGTAATGTCGAGATAAGAATGGTGAGAAACACCATCGCTCGCCGCGCCCTGGAATCCAGCGTTCCGGAGATCAGGCCACTGGCTGATTTCATTGAAGATCAGACTGCTCTGCTCTTTAGCAATGACAACCCCTTCAAGCTGAATTCACTCCTGGAAAAGGGCAAAAGGCCCATGCCCATCAAGGCTGGCGCACGTGCCCCCAGAGACATTGTGATTGAGGCCGGGGTGACATCGTTCTCGCCGGGACCAATGGTCGGCAAGCTTCAGGCAGCCGGCATCCCTGCAGCCATTAAGAGTGGAAAGGTAGTCATCAACCAGAATATCACATTAGCCAAAGAGGGAGAGGTCGTTTCTGCCAAGACGGCTGACATTTTGAAGACTATGGAGATCTTCCCCAGAAACGTGGGCCTGGAACTGCGAGCGGCCTACGAAGGTGGCTTGATCTTTAAAGTCAAGGATCTTTCCATCGATGTGCAGGCACAGATCTCAGAGCTGTCCGTGGCTTCTGCCAAAGCATTCAGCTTTGCAGTTAAGATTGGTTATGCTACGCCGCAGACTATCGGACCTATGCTGCAAAAGGCTCAGACCGAGGCCAGAGCCCTGGTACTGGATGCGGGTTTGCCCGTGCCCGGCATGATGGAAATGCTCCTAGCCAAGGCAGCTGCCAATGCCAAAGCGTTGGAACGCCTGGCCAGTGGAGAAGCAGCTCCAGTAGCTGCCCCTGCCGCGGCCCCAGTGAAGGTCGAGGAAGAGAAAGAAGAGAAAAAGGATGAAGAAGACACCGCTGCGGGAATGGGTGCTCTCTTCGGATAAATTTAATTAAAGGAAATTCGAGGTAGATTCAAATGGAATATGTATACGCTGCATTACTGCTTCACAGCGCAGGCAAAGACGTTAACGAGGATGGAATTAAGAAGGTCGTCGAGGCATCCGGTGCCGCTGTTGACGATGTCAGAATCAAGGCCCTGGTAGCCGCTTTGGAAGGTGTGGATATCGCAACCGTCCTATCCCAGGCAGCCGCAGTGCCCGTAGCCGCCGCAGCCGCAGCCCCAGCCGCTGCCGCACCTGCCGCCAAGGGCGCAGCCAAGGCAGAAGAGCCGGAAGAGGATAAGGAAGCAGCAGAGGAAAGCGGTGTAGAGGGCCTGGGCGCCCTTTTCGGCTGAAGTCTTCTTCAGCTTTTCCTTTTCTTTTTAAGTAATTATTCATATATTATTAAATTGCTTTCCACATTTCTACACCCCAGCACATTCCGATGGAATGGTTTTTTATTCATGATATCATTTCCATCTATTATGGCATGGGTCATGTGGTTCACAGGCCTTCCAGGCTGCGGGAAGACCACCATTGCAAATAGAGTTTCGGAGATTCTATCTGAAAAGGGAGTTCGCGCCAGGATCTTGCAGCTGGATGAGATCAGAAGGGCGATAACTCCACAGCCCAGATACACAGAAGAAGAACGAGATATCGTTTATGCCAGCCTGGCCTACATGGGCAAGCTCCTGGCAGATGAGGGAGTAAATGTCATCATTGACGCGACCGCCAACAGACGCAGGTATCGTGATTTTGCCCGCGGCCTGGTCCCCAATTTTGCCGAGGTCTTTATCCAGGCGCCTCTGTCCGTCTGCATAGAAAGAGAAGCGAAGCGCAAGGCAAAGTTCTCGCCTAAGAATATCTACCAGAAAGCGACGGATGAGAAAGCGACTGTGCCGGGAGTAAATGTTGTCTATGAGGAGCCACTATCTCCGGAGATTGCCGTTGATACTACAAGCATGAACCTGGAAGAGAGTGCCGGGTATATTGCCGACAGAATACAACGCCTCTATTTCACCAAATAAGCAAAAGGTATGAGGAATGAGCTGAACGGTTGCCAGAGCCAGGGAGTGAGGACTATCCAGGAAAGATTAAAATATAGTCACTTAGACTCCCACTCAGGAAGTGAAGAAGCTTGAAGTCAAATGCTGGTTTTGTAGGTTTTGATGGAACAGAGAATAAGCGAACTCTTTTGGCTTTAGCGCAGGTCAAGAAGGCCGCCGGTATCGAGGGCGACCTGAATGTACTGCTCAGAAAGCCCCATGGCCGGGCCTTGTCTATTGTATCCAAGTTCAATCGGATGTTCGGCGTTAAAGCCTTCGTCAGCGACAATGCCAATAAAGAGAAGTGGGAGAAGGCAGGAGTCAAGATAGAGGGCGGCTATGATGACTTCTTTGCAGCAACAAATTTCCTGATGGTGGGCACACCCGGCGATGAGGAGCTTCCTTACGTTGAGGCTGGCCTCTCGCATGGCTGTTTTGTCTCGCTCATGGGCGGAGCCGATCGGCCCGAGCTTCTCAAGGGTCTGGCAGAGAGCGGAAAGGTGAAGATCTCTGATGAGCTGAAGGCCGACTTTGCCCGTGAGTTCTTCTTTGGTCTGGAGAACTACGAGATGTTCCAGAAGGCCAAGCCCAGATTGGTACAGTGCACCAGCTGCAACACCACCGGCCTTTCCCGGTTGGCTCTGGCGGCTCGGCCCCTTGGACTGACTGCTGTTTTAGGCAATATCGATCGTCGCCACGGCGATCCGCATACCGTGGTCAAAGCCTCTCCCAGCGCCATCCAGTTCGGCAAGGGCGCCGGGCATCAGGGCACGGACGCAGGAACTGTCTTCGAAGAGGTAAAGTTCGCAGTGCGCGCCAGCAAGGTGCCTACAACTGTGCCCCACACCAACTTCTTGAATCTGGTCTTCAAGGGAGATGTCAGCCCGGCGCAATTGGTAGAGCAGCTGGCCAAGACCCGTGAGGTCGTGGTCATGCCCTATCAGGACGAAGGCAAGAAGCATGATTGGACAAGCGAGATCCTGGAGGCCTATCTCTCTGCAGTAGAGCGGCCAATCAGCCCCGAGATCTTCGAGCTGATAGTCTCTGACGCCATCATTCCCTTCAAACTGGGAGACAACACCATTATGCAGACGGTATCCATGGTCGAGCAGATGTCCATCGCCGTGCCCAACCACGTTGAGTCCTACCTGCTCTCTGCAGGCTATCCGGCGGCTGATGTGCATAGCCTGGTAGACAAATCCCTGGGCGTCATGCACGGCATCTGGCCGAACAAGCTCGCCTGCTGATGTCCGAAGAAATAATAGGCCGGCTTATCGGCGATAAGATCAGTCTGGGCCAGGAAGCCCTTTCTGATCTTTATGAGCAGGGCTACTTCGGCAGGCCCAAGGGCAAGGGCCTGGAACTCTCCTTGGTGGAAGCAGCCTATCTCTTGGACCGCGCCCGGATCAGGGTGCTCTCCGGGGGAGATGATCTGGACTTTCGATCTTTTTTCCAGGCAGCATCCTCTCTGGAAAAGGGCTTTGAGTTTCGCTATGTGGTCTACAAAGACCTGCGAGAGCGCGGCTACTATGTGCAGCCCGGTCGCCCTGATTTTCGCGTCTATCCTCGAGGAGGCCACCCGGGAAAGAGCCCGGCTGAGTTTTATGTTCTCGTCATCTCTGAGCGCATGCCTCTTCCCCTGCAAGAGATAATGCAATCGGTGAGGCTTGCAGCCCAGATGAGAAAGAAGCTGATGCTGGCCATTGTCGATGAGGAGAGCGACATCACCTTTTACGAGGCAAGGGAGAAGGTTATGTCCGGGTTGATGGCGAAGGTAGAGGGGGATGGCATGGCAACGCTCCTGGAGGACCGCGTGGTTCTCTGGGACCCGGAAGCGTCCCGAAGGCTGCATGAAGGCGGATTTTACGGCAAACCGGTTGGTGAGCGACTTCAGCTCTCCCTGGTCGAGTCGGCTTATCTGCTGGATCGAGGAATGATCTCCCTGGTCGATCGTGCTGGCGAAGCACTGGACCCAAAAGACTTCGCGGCCAGAGCAAAGCTGATCGAGAGCGATTTCGATTTGAAATTCAGTGTTTATAAAGATCTGCGAGACAAGAGCCTGGTGGTGAAGACCGGCTTTAAGTTCGGCACGCACTTCCGAGTCTACAAGCAGGTAAAGGGGCCTGGTAAGGTGCCTCATTCCGAGTACCTGGTGCATACCGTGTCCGGTGACCACGTCTTCTTGCCTCCCGTGCTTTCCCGTGCGGTTCGTCTGGCCCATTCGGTGCGAAAATTCATGATCTTTGCTTATGCCAGCGATGAAGTGCGCTATCTGGAGATAAAAAGGCTCAAGCCCTGAAACTAAGTATTAATACTACTTTTACTCAAGAGAAATTATGCCTAAAATCGAGGTGGAGCTAAGTCCAGAATTAAGCGACCGGTTGATGAGCTTTGTAGTCAAGAGCAGGGGCTCCCTCTATGTGCAGCGTTCTGATGTTGTGATTGAAGCCATAAAGGAGTACCTGGATAGAAATGAGCGCAAAGTGCGCAGAGCCAATGGTTAAGGACTCAAGATAACCCTATACCTCGGGCAAAGGATCATGGTCCTTCTCCCACATAGTCTCTCTATCATAAGTGATACGGCGGATGCGGTGGAAGGGTATGAACTTGGGTTTATTCTCCCATTCTATCTCCATCCAGCCCTGTTCCAGGCGGATGATCTTGTCCCCCTGGACAGCAGATCGATCGCCGGGAGCGCCTCTATCGACAAATTCCACCTCCGCTTTTCCGAAATTAAACTGGGGATCATGCCGCAAACGCAGGAGAATGGCGTGACTGGTTCTCATCCCACTCGCCAGGCTCCGTTCTTAAGATCGGGATGAGGCAGTCGTCCCTCATAGCCGCACATCTTGCAGCGCACTCTTACAGATACTCCGTCTTCGCTCCAGGCCTCGGCTATGTAGCCGCATCTGGGACAGTTGCTGAGGAAATGAGTCATTATTATGATCAATCTCCTGTTATTTCCCAACTCTGTTTGCATTTATGGTTTGCGGGTTTGCGGGAAAGGTTAATAGCCAGGAAGCTTCCAAGACAGGAATGATGGGCTTGTAGGGTAGCGGACATCCTAGCGGGCTTCGGTGACGATTGTCGAAGATACCCGCTGACCCGGGTTCGAGTCCCGGCGAGCCCGATACTTTTCTTTCTCTTTGCAATATGATCGAAAAATGCAAGAGAAGAATCCTGAAGATGATGATGTTGGTATGTGAAGTGAAAAAGAAAAAAGATAGGAGCCTGCGCTTAGATCCAATAATTAATGATTAAGCGTTCACAGAAGCAACCTCAGTGGCATTG